>JANMHK010000085.1:0-22643 GCA_031375135.1 Sphingobacteriales bacterium
GTTTCCAGTTGTTCAACCTTTACGCCCTTCTGATTCATGGCTTTGATCTTCTTCACCGTTTCAATGGAAAGAGGATACTGCATACTGCTGTCTGGCAGAACATACCACATCAGGTTTCTGAAAATATCTTTTTTCACGAGAACCGCATTGCCCTTCATGGTCTCCAGGATATCTGAATGATCAGGGAAAAGCTGGAGTGCGTCCAGGTAAGTATCCAGTTCATAGTTCAGGCAGCATTTGAGCCTTCCACACTGACCACTCAGTTTTGTCTGGTTGATGCTTAGATTCTGATATCTTGCTATGGTAGTGGTTACACTTTTAAAATCCGATAGCCAGGTACTGCAACAGAGTTCTCTGCCGCAAGACCCAATTCCGCCAACTTTAGCAGATTCCTGTCTTGCACCAATTTGCTTCATTTCCACTTTGACCTTGAATTCTGAAGCATAGGCCTTGATAAGTTCCCTGAAATCCACCCGATCATCAGCCGTATAAAAGAAAGTGGCTTTTCTGCCGTCTGCCTGGATCTCGACCTCGCAGACTTTCATGTTGAGGTTATATTGGCGGGCCATAGCACGGGCTCTGACCAGTGACTGAGGCTCACGGGCTTTGTTTTCTTTCCACTTCTGCATGTCCATGTCACTGGTTCGGCGCAAAACTTTCTTGATCTCAGCTGAAGCTTCATCCACATGTTTCTTCTTCATCTGAAGCCTGACCATTTCCCCGGTACAACTGACTTCCCCAACGTCGAAACCGCTTACGCCTTCTACGGTGACCAATTCATGCTTGATGAAGGTCTGCAGGGTAGTGTTCCGGTAGAACTCCTTTCTGCTTCCATTATTAAAGGACACTTCTATGATCTTGCAGGAAGATTCCGGGTCATGAAAGGGTAGATTTGCCAGCCAGTCGTGCACATTAAGCCTGTTACATCCTCCGCTACTGCACCCCCCATTACTTTTACAACCCGACGGAGTTCCGTTTTTATTCGTTCCACATGAGCTACAGCCCATAATTATATATATGTATGATTTATAAAGAAACCCCGTTCTACGGGGTTGATGGTCGAAATTACGACTAAAAGGCGAATTTTCAGTTGACTATTGTAACTGCGTTGTCTTTGATGATGTGGTAGATTCTGATTGTAAGCGCCTGAAACAACATTTTCGCATTAGCATTTCGTTCTATATGATAGACTGCTTTGTCCAATGCCTCCACTATGGCCTGTTGCTGGGTGAGGGTTGCCATTTTATTCAGTCGTTCCGCGAAATCGATCTCATTAGCGGGAATATGAAGGTTTTCTTTACCCAGGATCTTTAACCTGACGCTTTGCTCAAGCAGGTGATTAAAATACCGGAGCATCTGTTTTTGTTTTTCCCGACCCAGTCCGCTCACTTCATTGGTCCACCTCACCTGTTCAGCCGGACCTGTTCTTAAAGCTGCATTCAGCCAGCTTCGGATCGTCTCCTCCCAGTCAGATTCTGTATGTTGCAGGTTTTGCAAGGCTTCCCGGTAGTTCCCGTCCGCTACCGATGCCGCTTGTCTGGCTAGCTCTTCAGTAGCTCCTGCCCTTGAAACCAGGGCTTTTGCTATATCGTTAGTCTCTAGTGCCGGGATCCTCACTAATTGAGTACGGGACAGAATAGTGGGGATAATTTTCGATTCCTCCTGCGCCACCAGGATAAATAATGTGTTTGCGGGAGGTTCCTCAATGAGTTTCAGGAGCTTGTTACCTTCATTGCCCAGATATTCGGGCATCCACATGATCAGGATTTTATAAATACTTTCGAAGCTCTTGAGGTTTAGCTTCCGGATGATCTCACCGCATTCCGTAGCAGTAATATTACCCTGTTTATTTTCTGCTCCGATGAATTGAAGCCAGTCGTACACATTTCCGTAGGGGTACAGCTTAATGAATTCCCGCCATTCGGGACTATAGTCTGCGCTTACCGGCTTGTCGCCTGATTTTCTTGGGATAACGGGGTAGGAGTAATGGATATCCGGATGTACCATGGCACTGGCCTTAAGGCAAGCAGGGCATTGTCCGCAGACTTCATCGGGCGGGACTAGTGGTTCCTCATCCCCAAAAAGGGAAGCAGTGGAACTGCTATTGACTTTTTCGCAGACGAGGTATTGGGAGAGGGCCAGGGCAAGTTGCAGTCCCCCTGCCCCTTCACGTGCTAAAAACAGGAGGGCATGGCTAAGACGATTGCCTTTGACCATGCCCACCAGGTTATGTTTTACAGCCTCCTGGCCAATAACTTCATTAAACCTCAAAATCAGTTCAGGTATTTGGTAATTTCTTCGCTCATTGGGTTTACGTTGCTCGGAAATACGGCAACGAGTTTACCTTTCTCATCCACCAGGAATTTGGTGAAATTCCATTTTATCTCAGCATCCATTACGCCATTCTTTTCTTTTTGAGTCAGCCACTGGAACAAAGGATGGATGTCGGCTCCTTTAACGGAAACTTTTTCTGCCATCTGGAATTTGACTCCGTAGTTGCTGCTGCAGAATTCCTTGATCTCAGCATTAGTTCCAGGCTCCTGGCCACCAAAGTTGTTGGCAGGGAAACCGAGGATGACCAGTTTGTCTTTATACTGCTCGTGAAGTTTTTCCAGGTCGGCATACTGCTTGGTATAACCACATTTGGATGCGGTATTCACGATCAGGATGTGTTTGCCCTTGTACTTGGAAAGATCAATGGTTTGACCATCGATAGAAGGCACCTTGAAATCATAAATGGAAGGAGCTGCGAAAAGCCAGAGCGCTACTACTGCGATGATCATTTTTATCATAAAAAAACTGATTTGAATGTGTAACAACGGATTTGGTCATTAGTTGACAAACTCTTTTACAAAAGTACAACTTTAGCGTTTCTCATAGCTGCCAATATCTGGTTGAGCATCCCGTGGTTTCCCTTCAAGATCGGTAGCAACAGAAAGGTTTTTTCCCTTGTTAATTACTGGCGATCGACCTTTGTTTATCCTGAAGTCATAGAATTTACCGTTGTCGTCGATCGTATCGAACAGGGGAGGTTGGTTCAGCAGATTATTGAGGAGGGTGACATTCGCCAGATTATTTTTTGCCTTGTATAAATTGTTTTCCATGGTAACGGAAAATGGGGTTGCGCCTCTTTTAAATATGACCACTTCATCTTCTACGTTTCCAAAATCGCCCCAGAATATATTATTTCGTAGGACGGCTTTCATATCGTAGGTATTTACCTGGCTGGTACTATCCCAATTACTGATAACAAGTACTGGTTTTTTATGGGGAAGGTAAACGTTAGAATAACTGGCTACCGTACAATGCGTGATGTCGTAGTCTCCTCCATTGGCCAAAAGAATGTTCAGGCCACAATTGCTAATGAGGCAATTCACTGCTCTTATGCTGCTGTTGATGCCCGTTAAACCTGCATCGTAGGCATTGTCTATCACACATTCGCTGATACTCAGTTTTGGGAAACTACCCGCGGCCCTGGTTGCAACAATACCTTGGTATGAATTTTTTATGATTGCATACTTTAACACGTTCGAGGTGCTGTTATTTCTGAAATATATACCTGGCCAGCTTCCCGGGAGATCACGGTATTCTCTATCAAGTCGGTCACCCTGAAATGTTATGCTATCCGTTTTTGTACCATTTGCGATCAACGTTCCGTCAACAAGAAAAGGTGCATCGGCATGCAAATGTATTCGCGTTCCTTTTTGAATGGTCAATGTTGTGTTCTGCCCAACAAGCAGACCGTCGAGAATGACATAGGGTAGTGTTGCATCCCAGGTGGTATTTGCCGTAATGATATTAGCACGAAGGTATCTAGCATTCTGGCCATAAGCGTTCAGTTGAACAAACCGGTTGTTTCCATTATACTGAATTCTGATACTGTCCTTTACTATGAAGGGCGCATTCGTTGCGGTTGGATTGATGGTCACCGTGACAAAAACATAAACACTGTCGTTTGCCTCGATCTCTGTGCCTTGAACCATAGGACCGGTATTGCCGTCCACATTTATCCGGAAAGGAGAGGCAGCTCCGCCCATAAGTTCCACAGCTGTCAGCCTCAGTTTCTCATCATTTTCGTTAAAAACCTTAAGGGTAAGGGTTATAGATCCGGTTTTAGTGAATACTGTATCAAATCTGAGTGTGTCTTCAGAAACTGAAAGGATGGCATCTGGCGATGTGATAAAGCTTTCCTTTTTGCAGGAGAAAAACAGGAACAGGATCAGCGAAGGGATAAAAATAATGGTCTTCCTCATGTTCAGTTTCAAATGTACTGATTGCTGTCCGAATTTATTGCATGGCATAAGCCAGGGTGGCGATACATAGTTTGGTGCCTTTCACATTAAGTATGGCAGAAGAACAAGCATCGAGCGTTGCGCCAGTCGTTATGACATCGTCCACCAGCAGGATCCGCTTATTTTCCAGAAAATGGTCTTTATCCGTGGTAAAAAGGCCCTCCACGTTCTGCCAACGATCTTCCCGCGACTTTTTTGTCTGGGTGGCGGAGGCCCTGACTCTTTTCAGGGCATTATGGGTCAGGGGTATACCGGTTATTTCAGAAATTCCCTGCCCCAGGAGGGCAGATTGGTTATATCCGCGCTGTTTTTCACGGCTTTTGAAGAGGGGCAGGGGCAAAATCAGGTCGATTTCGGAAAAACGGGGGGAGGCCAGGATCTCCCCGCCAATCAATTTTCCAAGGTAAATGGCTAGCTCTTCCTGGCCCTTATATTTCACCTGGTGAATGAGTTGTTGGACCATCGATGCGGGGGTAAAATAAAGCAGGCTCATGGCGGCTTCGATATGTACCCTGCCATAAAAAATTTTTTCAATTGGATTGACTTGAAAAAATGTAAAACCAGTGAATGGAAGTTCAGCGAGGCAGTTGAAGCAAACAAACTGTCCCCTGTTTGTGATCTCGCAGAAGCAGCTTCTGCATACATGTGGATAGAACAGATGCCTGATCGATGTGCATGCATCTAACATGATACTAGCCATTAGAAGAACATTTGGTAAACTTCTTCAACCCGTCCAGCTGTGATCACCTCGATCTGGTTCGAACTGTTACCTGGTTGTCGTCTGTTATGTTTACTGATCACGATCTTTTCGAATCCAAGTTTTTCCGCCTCTGCGATTCTCTGGTCAATTCTGTTGACTGCCCTGATCTCTCCACTTAAACCAACTTCACCTGCAAAAACAACCTGTTGGGGAAGAGGGACATCTTCGAAAGAACTTAACAGCGCGGAAACCATGGCGAGGTCTAGTGCAGGATCCTCTATCTTCAGTCCGCCCGCAATATTTATAAATACATCGCGGGTGCCAAAATGAAATCCTCCACGTTTTTCTAAAACTGCCAGAAGCAGCTGAAGTCTTCTTGCATCAAAGCCACTTACTGTTCTTTGCGGTGTTCCATAAACAGACGGAGTAACGAGTGCCTGGACCTCTACGAGCAATGGTCTTAATCCTTCCATCGTTGCTGCAATGGATACCCCACTTAGATGATCTTCTTTTTGTGTAATCAGGATGTCTGAAGGATTTGTAACGGGCCTCATTCCAAAAGAGGTCATTTCATATATACCAAGCTCAGATGTAGACCCAAAGCGGTTCTTCGTAGTTCTTAGAATCCTGTATGCATAGTGCTGGTCGCCTTCAAATTGGAGAACTGTATCAACCATATGCTCCAGTAATTTCGGTCCGGCAATAGTTCCGTCTTTGGTAATATGACCAATAATGAAAACCGGTGTTTGAGTTTCTTTTGCAAAGCGTTGGAACTCGGCAGCCGACTCGCGTATCTGTGAAATACTCCCTGCTGATGAATCGATAAAATTTGAATGAATGGTTTGAATGGAGTCAATGATGACCAGCTGGGGTTTCAGTTTTTTTATCTCCTGAAAAATTACCTGGGTGGATGTTTCTGTAAGCAGGTAGAAATCAGGATGCTTGATATTCAGCCTGTCGGCCCGCATCTTTATTTGTTGCTCACTTTCTTCACCACTCACGTATAATGTGACCAGTTCGTTTAGTTGTAATGCATTCTGAAGGAATAAGGTTGACTTCCCAATGCCTGGTTCGCCAGCAACAAGAATTAATGAACCTGGCACAATTCCTCCGCCAAGTACCCTGTTCAATTCCGGATCTTTTGTAATGATTCTTTTTTCTTCGCTGCTTTCTATATCACTGATCGAAACAGTTTTGCTGCTGTTTTTTGGAGCTTCATCTTTCCACGAGGCGGAATTCCGGGTATCTTTTTGTATGATCTCCTCCACAAAACTGTTCCATTGCTGACATGAAGGACATTTCCCAACCCATTTTGCAGATTCGTAACCGCAGTTGGTACAAAAGAATGCGGATTTTACTTTGCTCATCCGGTAAAGGTAACGGTGGAGATGGTTCTTATAACGATGAAAAAATAGAAAGCAGAAAGAAAAAAACGTGTTCGGGGTGGAATGAAAACACAGGGTTTTTTTAACGTAAAAAGGGCCAACTTTCGCTGACCCTTGATACTTACTAACCCATTAAATTCTTCCACTAAATTACAAATTGCTCCCAGATAACAAAATAAATTTTTTGAGGTGTGAATAACTTTCAATCCTCCTTTTGCACCACTCAGTACCCACTTAAATCATTGTATATCAATTATTTAAGTCAAAATTTGAAGCGCTCGAATGGCAGGTTTTGACAATTTGACTTCACGAAAAACCTGTTAAAAACGGAGTCTGTCAAAACGGCGCTAAATTTTAATTTTTTGAGAATGGAGATCAATTTGCAGTGATATTTGCATAACTAATAAAACGTAGGAAATGGGTTCAATTTATTTGGTTTCGTTGATTTTTGTCGGCATCAGTATGCTGGTGTCGATGCGGCTGAAAAGCAAGTTTAACCAGTACAGTAAAGTTGGGCTGGCTTCCGGCTTTTCGGGCAAGGAAGTGGCTGAAAGAATGCTCAGGGAGAGTGGGATTATGGATGTTCAGGTGGTTTCGGTACCTGGATTCCTGTCGGATCACTATAACCCGATGACCAAGACCGTAAACCTCAGTCCTGAGGTATTTGAGGGCAGAAGCATAGCCGCCGCCGCGGTAGCTGCCCATGAATGCGGGCATGCGGTTCAGCACTCCACGGCCTATACCTGGCTGATGCTCAGGAGCAGGCTCGTGCCAATCGTTCAAGTTAGTTCTTCCCTGGTGCAGTGGATCCTGATTGGCGGGATCTTGCTGATCAATGTATTTCCGTCGTTATTACTGGCTGGGATCGGTTTATTTGCCATGACCACCATATTTAGTGTAATCACTCTACCTGTAGAGTTTGATGCCAGCAATAGGGCTCTGGCTTGGTTAAGGACAACCGGGATAACCACAGAAACTGAGTTTCCAAAGGCAAAAGACGCGTTGAAATGGGCCGCTACTACCTATGTGGTTGCTGCTTTGGCTTCAATTGTTACCCTGGTTCAGTATATTTTGATCTATTTAGGCGGAAGAAGCAGGGACTGATGAGAATGTGATAAATGTGAGGAATGTGGGGAATGTGAGTAATATTCATTTATTGGCCCGGCTGCTTGGCAGCCGGGCTTTTTTTGGTTGTAAGTATGTCAATGGAGCGTATCGGGCAACCGGGCGGCTGATCGCCAATTTGAGTTCAGATGGAGTAAGTTCCGGTTCTGAATGCCCTGACGACCGGCGCAGATATGCTAAAAAGCAGAAAGGCCCCGAATTCGTCGCGACCTTTCTGCTTTTTAACGTATCTCTTAATGTCAAATCTCCACAGTCACCACATTAATCACATTCCATCTTACGGGTTCTGAGTAACATTAGGATTGGCGTTGATCTCAGCCTGTGGTAAAACGTATTGCCATTCGTTGGCTCCTGCTGCAAGTGTCATTTGAACTGCGAGGGCCTGGTTATGGTTTGAACCGGTACGGTCAAGGGCCATATTCAGACGTTTCAGGTCATAATACCTGAAACCTTCACCCCAAAGTTCAACCCTGCGGCTGTTCATGATCAGGTCGATCAGTGCCGTGCCTGTCTCAGTTGGTTTTGTAAATCCGGGTACCCTCGTAACCTGGAAGGTGGTGAAAAGAGTAGCGGCCTGATCATCTTTACCATCCCTGGCCAAAGCTTCTGCTTCGATCAGGAACATTTCTGCGGCACGCATATATGGCATATCGCCCACCGAATTGGCAAAATCCTTGGCCCTGAACTTCTGGTTCATATAAGGAGCGCGAATACCACCGGGCGGGGTTACTGAATTGGATGTTGTTGGCGCAACTACCCAAAGAGCCCTTCTCACGTCTGCAGCAGCCATTGTATTATACAATTTACTGCTGATCAGTTTTGGATTGGTCCTGACGTTCGTAGAGTTGTAATTGTAACTGATATAGGCCAGGTAAGCGGTGAAGAATTCAGTTTGATCATCGATTTGCTGGTTTGCCCACATCCACTCCGGGTTGGTCCAGCTAGAAAATCCTTCCAGTTGTTGAGCACCAGTCATCAGTGTAAAACCTGCCCTGGCTGCTGCAGCTTTGGAAGCCGCAGTTGCCCAGTCTTGCTGTGTAAGCGCAACTCTTGCCTGAATACCCCTGACAATATTGACATTCAAATTTGATTTATCAGCCCGGGGCCTTGCATTCGCCAATAAGGTTTCTGCTGCTGCCAGATCAGCATTGACTTGCTTGTAAACATCTGCCACTGAAGATCTCGGCAATGGCTCTGTTGTTGGTGTTAACACCAGCGGTACACCAGGACTGGCATTAGGATCAGCTTTGTCAAAACGTTTGCCGTAATGCTGAACCAGGTTAAAATAAGCCCAGCCCCTGTAGGCAAGTGCCTGGCCTTTGATCGCAGATTTTTCAATTTCCAGTCCGGGTACCTGATCAATACCATTGATCAGCACGTTGGCATTGGAGATGATACGGTAGAAGAACTGATATGGGAAATATGAACCACCATTTGCGTTCCGATGGTCAAGGAATCTGTATTGGGTAAGGAACCAGCCGTTTGATTGACCGGCAAATACATAGTCTTCACCAAGGCATTCGTTGTTCAGCATCACCGTGCCGAATCCAAAAGTACCCTGATCGTTCCAGCGCATATACATGGAACGATGAATGCCGTTTAATGCGGCAGTGGCATTGGCAACACTTGACAATACCGAAGAGGCATCAACTGCTGTAGTTGGCCTGGTTTCCAGGTATTCTTTTTTGCAGGATGTATTCAGTAATAACATTGCTGAAAATCCAACGATCAAAGAAGTTATTTTAAAATTCATTTGTTTGGATTTGTAGATTATAAATTAACGTTTATGCCCAGGTTAAGTACAGTTGCCGGGATGTATCCAATTGAGGTTACGCCTGAGAACGACTGCATCGGATTCATACCGCTTCTTTGGGTAAACATTTTAACGTTTTCAGCAGAGACATAGATACGTCCGCCTGTGATCGGTAAAGTCTTGTTTCCAAATATGCCTTTGAATTCATATGCAAAAGTGATGTTCTGGATGTTCATATAGGATGCATCGGTCAACCACCTGTTACTCGTTGAGCCAAAGTTTGATGTTTGGGCATTATCCATTCTCGGAACTTTGGTAATGTCACCAGGTTTCTGCCAGCGTTGCAGCATGTCTGTATGCAAAGATGCTCCATAAGTACCCGAATGCATATAAGCAGCATAGGTGTCATCGTAAGTTAAGCCACCTACCTGCCAGTTAACCAGAGCAGATAGTGTGAAATTCCTGTAACGGATCGATGTGTTGAATGCACCATACCAATCAGGGATCGCACTGCCGCTGTAATCGAATTTGGCGTTTGTTGGGTTGGTTACAACTGAATCACCTTTTCCAGTGATCCTTGTAGCTGTGCCAGGATTTGCATAATAAAGGCCCGCACCATCATTTGGATCTACACCGTACCACTGCCTTAACCAATAATCATTAATTGATTTTCCTACCATCAACTTCTTTGTACCCGAGATGATCTCTTTCTGTGGAAGTTTAGTGATCTGGTTAGCGAATGTTGTAGCATTGAAACCTAGGTTCCATGTGAAGTCTTTTGTCTTGATCACATCCACATTTATCGAAATTTCGAAACCGCGGTTATACATGCTACCCACGTTTTTTGTAGTAGATGCAAAACCACTTGACATGGGAAGCGGCACACTAAAGATCAGGTTGTCAGACACGCGATTAAAGTATTCAAAACTACCAGTCACCCTGTTATCCCAGATAGTGTAATCAATACCGATGTCGAACTGTTTGTTTGATTCCCATGAGAGGCCGGCATTACCAAGCGTTGTTTGTTGCAGTACTCCTGGAGTAAGTCCATTGTTCCTTCCAATAGTATACAGTTGCTGATAAGGATATAAGCCAATGCCAGCATCGTTACCCGTTGTGCCATAAGATGCCCGAAGCTTCAGGAAATTGATGAACCTGCTGCTTGCAAGGAAGTCTTCTTTTGTAAGCACCCATGCTGCACTTGTACTCCAGAAACGGCCCCATCTTACGGTATCATCAAAACGGCTGTTACCGTCAGTACGTCCACCCAGTGTGAAGAAATATTTTCCTTTATAGTCGTATTTGAAATTGGCAAAATAACTTTCTACACGAAGGTTGTCTTCTTGTGAAGACAGGTTAGTTGTGGTGGTGAAGTTCGCCAGTTCCACATTGCCTGTAGCCACCTGGTTTTGCCTTGAGCCTGTCAAATAGTCTTCCTTCTGTTTATAACTTTCGTGACCGAGTAAAACGTCAAATCCGTGGTCGCCAAAATTCTTGTTATAATTTAGGAGTTGGTTGAATCCAGTTCCTCCAATGGTCTGATAATCTTTTGATGAACGACCTGAAGGAGCACCATCACCAATGATCGCATTTTGATATTGCAGATCATAGCGGTTGGTATAATCAGTAGTGATGTTGGTAGTGAATTTTAGTTCCTTCATCAACTTGATCTCAGCATAAGCACGACCATTGAAAACGTTACGGCTGAAATATTCTTTGCTGTATTCGTTCTCTGCGATCGTATGACGTCCGCCATAAGCGCCGGCTGGCCTTGCTGGCAAACCTGCAATAGTGGAATTGCCAAAATCATACTGCCTGTTTCCGTTGGCATCAAGCAGGTATTGTCCGGGTTTAGCAGGGTCATAAGCATAAACGGGATAGATGGGTCCCATCCTGGCTGCAAAGAAGAATGGGTTAACAATGGAGTTGCTTCCGTCGGCAGAAGCGAAATTACCACCGCTCTTTACAAACGAAAGGTTTGTTCCGATCTTCAGCCAATTATTCAATTGAGAATTCACGTTTGCCCTGGCATTGAAACGTTCGAAATCTGAACGATTAATATACCCGTCTTCTTTCAGATAGGCGAAAGACACAAAATGATCTGTTTTGTCTGCCGCACCGCTGAAGTTCACACTATATTCATTCCTGATACCAGTTCTGGTCAATGGATCAAACCAATCCAGATCTTCTGGTTTATAAATATTCTTTGCGTTTGGATTCAATTTACCGTCTGCAGAAATCACCTGATTTTTGGGAAGATCGTAAGGATTATAAGCCAGCAGGTCAACGATACCATTTTGTCCGGTTACCAGGCCTGAAGCAATATTACTTGCGTTTGCCAAAGTCAATGGATTGGTTGCCCTGTATGCAAGGCTGTTACGGTATCCTTCCCACATCAATGGATAGTACTGATCGCCATTTACACGGTCGTAATCAGGGATCGCTCTTGATGTGAAACTAGTATTCACTTTTACATTCACTGCGGATCTTCCTTTTTTACCTCTCTTGGTGGTAATGATAACTACCCCGTTAGCGGCACGTGAACCATATAAAGATGTAGTAGCGGCATCTTTCAGGATAGAAATACTTTCCACGTCGTCCATATTGATATTGGAAAGTGCAGCTGAGAAAGGAACCCCATCGACAACATATAGGGGATCATTTGATGCACTGATCGATCCAAAACCACGGATACGTACTGAAGGGGCAGAACCCGGCTGTCCATTTGCGGTCACAGCGGCTACACCTGGCGCAGAGCCAATAAGTGCAGTGGCCACGTTAGTAAGGGGCCTGTTTTGGATATCCTTGGCAGAGATCTTGGCGGCACTACCCGTGAAATTCTCTCTTTTAGCAGTGCCATAGGCTACCACAACCACATTTTCAAGCGATTTAGCCTCGCTGACCATCACAATATTTAAATTGGTCTGGGTGCCGAGGTTCACCTCTTTGCTACCGAAATCCACGGCGGTGAATACCAGCGTTTTTGCAGCGGCTGGCACGCTAATCGTAAATTCACCTTTTTCGTTGGTTGAACTACCCTGGCTGCCATTCTTTATTACCACAGACACATTAGGAAGAGGTTTTCCGGATTCATCCAGCACTTTACCTGTAATCCTTCTATCCTGTGCAGAAGTCTGTGAAATAATGAAGAATAACGCCAACATCAGAGCTGACAGAACTTTCATAAGCGTTAATTTTTAATTTGGTTGCGCAATATAAGTGTGAAACAAAAAATAACGTCAAAAAGCTGCATCCATGCTAGCTTTTTCGAAACCTAAACGATATAAACCTGAGTTTGTTCAAAAAAAGACAGTAACTACCCTGTTTTTTGAAACATATCTAAAATAGCAATAGATGCTTAACCCACAAGTTAAAGCTTGATCTCTTCGCCGTTATTATCGTAGAAATGGAATTCCGTCAGGTGGTAGGTATTATTAGGCTTTACCTCGAGGTTTAACTTGTATTTCCAGCCCCATTTACGGCGCATAGAAATGAATCCTTTTGTAAGATAGGCATGCATGATAGGATGAACAGCAACGATCAGCGTCTTGTGCTTCTGCATCGTCAGGTAGCTGATGTTTTTCTCTATCTCGTCCTCCAGGATCAGGGCGGATGAGATTTTGCCGGTTCCCTGGCAGGAAGGGCAAAGTTCCTGGGTATTGATGTTCACTTCCGGCTTCATCCGCTGCCGGGTGATCTGCATGAGGCCAAATTTTGAAATGGGAAGTACGGCATGTTTGGAACGGTCAGTTTTCATAAAGCCTTCCATGGCCTCAACCAGTTTCCGCTTGTTCTCGGGGAATTTCATGTCAATGAAATCCACTACGATGATCCCGCCGATATCCCTCAGCCTGAGCTGCCTCGCGATCTCTTCCGCCCCTTCAAGGTTGGTTTGCAGGGCGTTTTCTTCCTGGTTATTACCAACACTTTTGTAGCCGCTGTTAACGTCTATCACGTGCAGTGCTTCGGTATGTTCCACAATCAGGTATGCTCCGCTAGGGAGGTTAACTGTTTTGCCAAATGCAGCTTTCACTTGTTTTGTGATCCCGAAATGGTCGAAAATGGGAGCACCATTATGGTAATATGAAACGATATCCAGTTTATCAGGCGCTATTTTTTGAATATAGTTCCTGGTGTCGTTATAGATACTCTTGTCGTTGACAATGATCCTGTTAAAGTCTTCATTCAACAGATCCCTCAGCATGCTGGTAGCTTTTGTTTGTTCGCTAAGGATCTTGGCCGGCGCTACTGCTCCCCTCAGGTTCTTCTGAATGATCGCCCAGTTATTGACCAGATTGTTCAGGTCTTCATGAAGTTCGGCCGTATTCTTGCCTTCTGCTGCGGTGCGTACAATCACACCGAAATTCTTCGGCTTAATGGATTCAACGATCTTTTGCAGCCTTCTTCTTTCTTCCGAAGAATGAATCTTCCTTGACACAGCTATTATATCATTGAAAGGGGTAACTACCACAAATCTTCCAGGCAGAGAGATCTCACAGCTCAGTCGCGGACCTTTGGCAGCGATCGGTTCTTTGAGGATCTGAACCAGGATATTAGGCTTTTGTCCCAGTACCTCATTGATCTTGCCGGTTTTAACGATCTCCGGTTCCACTTCAAATTTTGCGAAATCCAGTCCCTCAGGCGATTTGTCGTTAATAGCAGTCTGGGTATACTTAAGCAGTGATTTGGCGTAGGGGCTAAGGTCAGTATAATGCAGAAACGCATCTTTTTCGAAGCCAACGTCTACAAATGCAGCATTAAGCCCGGGGATAAGTTTTTTGACTTTTCCCAGGTATAGATCTCCTACTGCGAAGCTGCCGTCTGCCTTTTCGTTGTGCATTTCGACAAGTCGCTTATCCTCTAAAAGGGCGATCTCAACACCTTGCGGTGCTGCATTTATAATTAATTCTTTATTCAAGCGTGAACACACTTATATATAACCTACATAAATATCAGTATGCGGATAACAGGCACAATCGTTATTGTTATCATGCATCTGAGGATATCCCCCAGGCGGAGGCGGGGAATTATTTCTTCCCTTTCTTATGACGGTTCTTTCTCAGGCGTTTTTTACGCTTATGTGTAGCAATCTTATGACGTTTCCTTTTTTTACCACAAGGCATCTTAATGAATTTATATTGTTAATAGTTTACTGTAAAGTTTTGATCTTCTCGTCTATCGCTTTCAGCAGTTCCGGATTGGCAACTTTCTTTTTTCCTTCCTGGTACCATTTTATCGCGTTCGCCTTATCGCCTGATCTTTCGTAAGCCTCAGCAAGAAGGAAGACAGCCTCATTATTCGAGGGTTCGAACCGGGTCACCGTTTTTAGCCTTTCAATGGCCCTGTCAAACTGCCCGGTCATCATCGCCCCGTACCCCAGCATGAACTGAGCATACATATTGGTGCTGTCTTTTTGCGCCACTTCCCTGATTTTCATGATGCCTTCCATTGGTGAAGAGGCGCCAGAAGCTCCGAAAATGAAAGTACTTCCCCATCCAACCTTAGCAGAATCATTGCTGGGATTCATCTCTAAAACCCTGCTGAAAAGCGTTTGAGCCTGATCTGCCATCCAGCTTCTGGTGGCAGGTTCCGAAACAGTTTTCAGCTCCTCCAGGTAAGATTGGGCGGCAAAGTTGAGGTTTTTCTCGGTATTTTCCAATTTAGCCTTTTCGCCAAGGTACCAAAGGTATGGCGCGTCCTGTTTGACGCTGTCTTTCCAATAGCTCGCGAGCTGACCATAAAGGTCTATTTTCTGGTTTTTGAGATCACCCCTGGTAATGGAATTCTCCAGGGTCGTTATCCTCGCCTGCTGAGCAGGATTTAGTTGTTTTTTGGCTTCAGCCAAAATTCGCTCAGTGTTATTAACTAAAGAAGCCGTATCCCTGGGAGTCTGGGTGACTCCTTTGGGATAAGGCTTCGTTCGGCCGAAAAAATATAATACGAATAACAGGATAATACTGCCAATCGCAACAAGCCATTGTTGCTTCATTTAAATGATTTAAGCTGCGAAATTAACGCAGTTAAGCCATTTCTTCAGCACCTTCATCTCTAATGGCAGTGTCTAACTGTAGTTTTTTAACTTCTTGTACAAACTCTTTTGCAGGTTTGAAAGCTGGAATGAAATGGGCGGGAATGTGAACAGCCGTGTTCTTCTTAATGTTACGACCTATTTTGGCAGCCCTTTTCTTGGTGATAAAGCTTCCAAATCCCCTGATATAAATGTTTTCACCCTTCGCAAGGGATTCTTTCACTTCCTTGAACATTGTTTCAAGGGCAACCAGAACGTCCACCTTAGGGATTCCGGTTTTTTCGGAAATGTTGTTGATCAGATCGGCTTTTCTCATTTTCTGAGTTTTTTAATGGGATATTAAATTGTTTAACGCCCCACTGTACAGGATACCAGGATTTTAACTTTGGCACGTACAGGGCAAAATTAATGAAATCAAATCATTAACTGGGCCTGAGGGCTTTTTTAGAAACGCACATCATATAATAAAAATTGTATCGTTCTGAAAACAGCACTAATTTTCCCTGACATTTTTCTAAAAATAGGCCATGTCTAACTTTTTTTCTCAATCTCTGCTCATTTGGAACAGAATCTCCAACAAAAGGGAAATGCCCTGGAAAGGAGAAAAAGATCCCTACCGGATCTGGATAAGCGAGATTATCCTCCAACAGACCCGTGTTGAGCAGGGCTGGGCCTACTATGAACGTTTCATATCCATATTTCCTAACGTCAACGCCATCGCCAATGCTCCTGAGGATCAAGTGTTTAAGCTCTGGGAGGGACTGGGTTATTATTCCAGATGCCGAAATCTGATTGCCACGGCACGCAGGATTTCCAGTGAAATGGATGGCCATTTTCCCGATAGCTATGAAAAGATCGCCGATCTTAAGGGAATAGGCCCCTACACCGCGGCGGCCATTTCATCTTTTGCTTATAACCTGCCTCACGCAGTGGTAGATGGCAATGTAACCCGGGTATTAAGCCGGGTTTTTGGCATAAACGCGCCGCTGGCTGATACCGCATCGAAAAAACTTTTTTCCCTCCTGGCCGATGTACTGCTTGACCGGGAAAACCCTGCAGAATACAATCAGGCTATCATGGATTTTGGAGCTACTCTTTGTAAGCCAAAGAATCCCGACTGCCTGAAATGCCCCCTTAAGGATGACTGTCAGGCTTTTTCATTGAAGTGTATAGATCTGCTCCCCAACAAACAGAAGAAACTGGCCAAACGAAAGCGGTTTTTCCATTACCTGATATTCGACCATAACGGGAAACTCTACCTGAAAAAAAGAAGGGGCAAGGATATTTGGCAAAATCTGTTTGAATTTTGCCTGTACGAGACAGACAGGCTGCTGGATGCGGAAGAACTTACCAACACCCCATTTTTTCGTAAACTTCTCCAGGGTAACAAATTCAATATGATCAATTCATCTCCTGCAATCAAACAACAACTCACCCACCAGGAACTTAATGGAAGGTTTTTCAGGATCAAAGTCCATACAAAACCAAAGGGCCTAAAAGAGTTTACACCCATGTCTGAACAGGACCTCGGCAAACTCGCCATGCCCCGTTTTATAACTTCGTATTTGCATGAAAAAATGTAAATTTATTTGAAGGCAGGCTTTATTTCAGACAAAAACGAAATCATATGAGAGGCGTAAACAGGGTTATGCTGATTGGCAATCTTGGGAAGGATCCCGATGTGCAACATTTGGAGGGTAATATCGGAGTGGCTAAATTTCCACTGGCCACTACAGAAACTTATAAAGACAGAACTGGCAAACTGATCAGCCAAACAGAGTGGCACACCGTTGTATTATGGCGGGGCCTGGCAGAACTTGCACAGAAATATCTCCACAAAGGAAGTCTTATTTACGTTGAAGGAAGGCTTAGGACAAGGAGTTGGGAAGATAAAGAAGGCAACAGGAAGTTTGCTACCGAAGTGGTTGGAGATAATCTTATTATGCTGGACAAGCGAATGGATGGCCCCCACGGACCTGATGATCTCACCAGGGATGAAGATATCCCTCCAATTTCTGATCATACCGGAGATCTGCCTTTCTAAGTAGGGTTTTGGGAGGCATTCCTTATTTTTGTTATTGTTCATTAAAACTGATCTTTTGTACGATAACATATCTGGTATTCTTCTTCAGGCTACAATCAAACCCATTCTGTTGGGTAGCATCCCCCAAACGGCAATCACAATCATGTTCGTTCTCCTGCTGCTGCTTATGGTGATCTCATTCATCATATCCGGGGCAGAAGTGGCCTACTTCTCTTTGTCGTTCAAAGACATAAACCTGCTGAAAACCAAGCAACATCCCTCAGCCCGACGGATCCTCGACATGCTTAATGAACCAAAGAGCCTGCTTGCTTCCCTTTCCATTGCAAACACTTTATTAAACATCGCCACTATAATTCTTGCTAATTTCCTTATTGATGAACTGACAGACATTGATGCTAATTTCTTTTTCGCACTGATGGTTAAGATCCTGGTGATCTCTTCCATCCTCGTGTTGTTCTCTGAAGTGTTGCCCAAGGTTTGGGCGGCCCAAAACAATCTCAGGTTCTCTTATCATTCTTCCTTTTTAGTGACCACAGTGCACTACCTGTTCCGGGGCATAAGCAACTGGACAGTGGGGTATAGCGACAGCATTGAGAAGTCGCTCGGCGGTGGGAGATCATCTGCATATACCCTTGAAGAACTCGATCAGGCTATAGATATGACCACCTCGAAAGATGCAACTGAGGAAGAGAAGAACATGCTCAAAGGAATTATCAAGTTTGGTAATATCACGGTCAAGCAAGTGATGAAAAGCAGGCTCGATGTACATGGCATCGACAACTCACTCAATTTTGTTGATGTAGTTAACAGGGTGGAAGACCTGAGTTATTCCAGGTTGCCGGTATATAAGGAGAATATGGATAACGTTATCGGCATTCTTCATACCAAAGATATCGTTCCCCATCTGGGTGAACGTCCGGAGTACGACTGGCATCAATTGATCCGGGCGCCATATTTTGTACATGAGTATAAACTCATAGAAGATCTGCTCCGTGATTTCCAACTGAAACGAATCCATTTTGCAGTGGTGGTGGACGAATTCGGTGGAACTGAAGGAATCGTGACCCTTGAAGATATTATGGAAGAAGTGATCGGCGATATCCGCGATGAATTTGACGAGGAGGACAGCATCTCGAAGAAAATTGATGACCAGAATTTTATATTTGAGGGCAAAGCTATGATCATTGACGCCTGCCGTTTCATGGATCTCTCTGTTGATACTTTTGATCAGGTAAGGGGCGACAGCGAAACTCTGGCCGGGCTTGTGTTGGAAGTTGCAGGGGATATCCCGGTGCCTGGTCAGGAGCTCAGGCAAGGCGATTTCCTTTTCAAAGTGATTGAAGTGGATAAGAACAGGATCAAGAAAATTCAGGTTACCATCATCCCATCTTAGTTGATTATGCGTATCAGAATAATTGTGGCCGTGCTGACGATCCTGATCGGATTTTCCTGTAACAGCCCTTTCACGCCCAAGCCAAGATCATATTACCGGATCGATATGCCAAAACATGCATATCAGTCTTTTGACGAGCCGGGATATCCCTATAGTTTTGAATATCCGGTGTATGCAAAGATTTCGAAAGACAGTACCCTGTTCGATGATAACCCGGATAATCCATATTGGATAAACATTGATTTCCCCCAGTTCAACGGCCGCATTTACGTGAGCTACAAAACCATAGGCGGCAGCTCGGTCTACAAATTGAAAACTGATAAAGGGTATAAGGATTCCACGGTCAAAAACAGTTTTGAGGGCTTGCGTGAAGAGGCATTTAAAATGACCTATAAACATACCCCCAAGGCCAGCTCAATTAACGACTCCCTATTTACCACGGTAAAAGGTGTTTCAGGCGTTTATTTTTCAGTAGGAGGAAATGCAGCAACGGGAAACCAGTTTTTTTTAACCGACACGGTAAAGCATTTCTTAAGGGGGGCCCTATACTTTGATGCTTCGCCAAATGCAGATTCACTCCAACCTGTAAATGAGTTTCTTAAGCAGGACCTTATGCACATCATCAGTAGTTTTTCCTGGAAGAAAAATTAGTGAGCTCTGGTATGAGTAACTTTATAGTATGATAGCAATTGACAATATCCTTGTTTCAGATGAAGTGGTGCAAGAGCAGTTCGTATGCGATCTGAGCAAATGCAAAGGTGGATGCTGCGAAGATGGAGATGCGGGTGCGCCCCTGACCGACGAGGAATTGGAAAACGTAAAACAGTCATATGAAGCGGTGCTGCCCTATCTAACTGCTGCAGGAAAGTCAGAGCTGGACAAACAGGGCCTTTATCGCTACGATACAGATTTTGGCTGGGTAACACCAACAGTAAATTCCGGGATTTGTGCGTATGGGAGCAAAGACAAACAGGGGATCATTAAATGCGCTTTCGAACAAGCTTATAACGATGGTAAAATTTCCTGGAAGAAACCGATTTCCTGTCACCTCTACCCGATCAAGATCAAGAAATCGAAACGGACCGACTATGAGATGGTGAATTATGAACCAAGGGAAGGTCTCTGCTCACCCGGCTGCGCCTTAGGCGAGAAGCTCAAGGTCCCCGTATATGTGTTTTTGAAAGATTCAATTATTCGTAAATACGGTGAAACGTTTTATGAAGTACTGGATAAGATTGCGAAAGATAAATTTCCTGTTAAACCGGGTAATAAGAGTTAACCATGCACAAACATCCATTAGAGCAATTCAATGAGAAAACCGAGCTGAAAGCTCCTGATCTTGAACACCGGCGCAAGATCAATTTCAATATCGGCCGATATAACAAGGTTGTGCCCCAGGGCAAGACCCAGTTCCATAATGTAGATTTGGCCCGCGAGAAAGCCAAGAATCTCAAGTGGCGTGCGGTGGAGAAGCTTGACAGGTATCTTGAGCAGTTTGAAGACAATTTTGTAAGAAATGGGGGTAAGGTAATTTGGGCCGAGAATGTTGAAGAAGCACAACAGGCAGTCTTAAAAATTTGCAGGGAAAAGAATTGTACGTCCCTTGTGAAGAGTAAGAGTATGGCCACTGAAGAGATCCACCTGAACGATTTTATGGAGGAACACGGAATTGAAAGTGTGGAAACGGATCTGGGTGAATATATCCAGCAATTGGATGGGGAAGCGCCTTATCATATTGTTACCCCTGCCATGCATAAAAGCAAAGAAGACGTAGCAAAGCTTTTTGAAGAGAAGCTAAACACGGAGCCCAACCTGACACCCGAGGAACTTACATTGGTGGCAAGGAGAAATCTAAGGACAAAATACGTCGAAGCTCAAATTGGCGTAACCGGTGCTAATTTTCTGATTGCCGATACAGGTTCAATCGCACTTACAGAAAACGAGGGGAATGGCAGATTGAGCTGCGCCTGGCCGAAAACACATATTGCCATCGTAGGAATTGAAAAACTTATTCCATCTCTCAAGGACCTGCATATTTTCTGGCCACTGCTGGCCACCTACGGCACAGGGCAGAAGATCACAGTTTATAATTCCATCATTTCCGGTCCACGCAGGCGAAATGAAACCGACGGTCCGGAAGAAATGTATGTGATACTTCTCGACAACGGCAGAACTAATTTATTGAAAGAAAAGACCAGGGAGAGCCTCTATTGCATCAGGTGCGGAGCCTGCCTCAATGCATGCCCGGTCTATAAAAATATCGGCGGCCATAGTTATGGAACTACTTATAGCGGACCCATCGGAAGTGTGATAACTCCTCACCTAAAAGAAATGGGAGATTGGAAACACCTGAGTTTCGCTTCGTCGCTTTGCGGCAACTGTACCGAGGTTTGTGCCGTGAAGATAAATCTGCATGAACTACTGCTGGAGAACCGTTACGAGTCTGTAGCCTATGGAAACAGCAGCCTTGCAGAAAGGCTGGCCTGGAAAGCTTGGCGGCAGGCATCGCTCAACAGGGGTATGATGAATTTAGGCACAGGCCGTATGAAGAACTGGGTAGTTAATAAAATGTTCAAGGGCTGGAACACCAATCGGGCGGATCTGAACTTTTCCGCCAAGACTTTCAACCAGCAATGGAAAGAAAAGATGAAAAACGGGTCTAACAGTTGATTCGTAAGTAATTATGATGACATCCCGCATCCTTGTTTATTGCGCCAACTCCAGTCCGCGATTTAAATACATTGCGGAATATTTTCTTGAGAAACTTTGTGGTAGTACTATCGCGGTTACTTCTGATCCGGTTTTCCTGAACCAATACCAGGGCCCATCGATATGTTATGATGAAGTGAAGTTGTCGCCCCGTTCAATCCATGTCAAACCATATGGTTTGCTTTCTCAAGAAGGGATCAGTTCGCAAGAAAACATAATGGGAGTGTGGGGGCAATGGCCTTGTTTTTTTCTCAATGACGGCGATATTCCGTTCGATATTTTTTCTGCATCTTTTTTTCTCGTCACCCGTTATGAAGAATACCTGCCGCATCAAAAAGATATTTACGGCCGCTATGCACATACCAACAGTCTTGCGTTTAAGGCAAGCTTCCTGGATATCCCATTGTTAAATCTATGGGCCATTGAATTCAGAAAATTATTGCCAGAACCGGGAATAGGTCTGCCTCAGAGGTCCTTCAATTTTATTCCCAGTTATGATATTGATATGGCCTGGGCCTATCGGCACAAGGGGCTTTTGAGGAACACAGGCAATATGTTGAAACTTTTCATTAGCGGGGATTGGGAGCGAATAAGAAAGCGTTTCGACGTACTTCGCGGGACACGACAAGATCCTTTTGACGTATACGAATGGTTAGACGCACTTCACCTAAAGTTTTCGCTAAAGCCATTTTATTTTTTTCTTGTTGCAGAAAAGAATAGCAAATACGATAAGAACATTCCTCCTTCGAATGAGGCCATGGGTAACCTGATCGAATATCACGCGCGCGGCTATAAAACGGGGATTCACCCTTCTTGGCAGTCTTGGGGAAATGAAAATTTATTTGACAGGGAGTTGGCCGTTCTTTCTTCTCTGACCGGGCATCAGGTGGAATACAACAGGTTTCATTATATCGCATTTTCCTTGCCTGATGATTACCGAAAACTATTGAAGAAAGGAATAAAATCAGACTTCTCAATGGGCTATGGGAGTATCAATGGATTTCGGGCTTCAGTGAGCACGCCCTTCGCGTGGTATGATCTGGAGCGGGACGAAGAAACTGATTTGACTATTCATCCTTTCTGCTGGATGGACGCAAACAGCTATTACGAACAATTATATACCCCTGCCAAGGCTTTTGCTGAGTTAAAGAAGTATCATGATGTTGTAAAATCTGTAGGTGGTCAGTTGATGACTATTTCGCACAATAATTTTT
>JANMHK010000098.1:0-3022 GCA_031375135.1 Sphingobacteriales bacterium
CACCTGACTAATATACTATCATTTTACTTTGCGGCCTTTCCATTCAACGGCGCCGGCCTGGCCAAAGGTTCCCGATAACACCGTATAGACCACATGGAAAGGCTGGGCGAGGGGGAAGATGGCTAATAGTTTAGTAAGACCAAAGAACTTCAGGACATCATGCACGAAGCCCCATTCAACGATGGTCTTAGCGCCAATAGCAGCAAGGCAGATCGCAAAATGCCAAGGGCTGAGCCAGCAGATCAGCATCAAAGCCAGTAGTGAAACATTCATTAGGTAGACCAGTATCAGGATATAGAAAATTTTCTTGTCGCGGTAACGCCGCGCCTTACTGGCCCACCGAATACGTTGGCGAATAAAGCGCTGCCAGGTTGGTTCTGGTTCTGTATCCATGATGGCTTTAGGACTGAACGCATAGCTGATGCGGCCGGGGAATTTTTCACTGAACTTTTGCATAAGCAGTATGTCGTCGCCGGTAGCGATGTCATCGATCCCGTCAAAACCGCCCACTTCTTCAAATGCTCTTTTAAGGTATCCAAGATTTGCGCCGCTCGACATATCATGAAATCCTGCATGTACAGAGGCGGCGGTAATGCCTTGTAGAATGGCGAAATCGATGGACTGGAATTTGGAAAGAAATGATTTACCCGGGATCATACGTACAGGTCCAGCTACCATTACGGCATTTGTTTCTTGCAACTTCGCCGCCATGATATTTGTCCAGTCGGGCGGTGCAATGCAGTCAGCATCAGTGGTCAAAATCATATCGCCTTTAGCGTATTTTATACCGGTAGCGAGTGCCATTTTTTTAAAGGCTGTGTTTGTAGCGGCCGGTTGATCTTTCATGCTGATCAGGCCTGCATGTTGTTGCAATGCAAGGTCGGCAGTACCATCCGTAGAGTGATCATCGATGACAAGGATTTCGAAAGGTGCATTGGACTGCCTGTGCAGGGCCTGCAGACAGGGACCGATACGATCAGATTCGTTCCGGGCCGGGATGATAACAGAAACGTTGATCTCCGACTGTTGCGTTGGTAGGTATTCGCCGATGGAACCGAAATATTTGCGATAGCGATCTAACAGGATCGCGTACGCCAGCAGTAAGAGTAAAAAGAAAATAGATATCGTGGCGAGAATGATCAATAGGGATGGGTAAATGCTTCTGCAATGTATTGTGCATTCCTGACATGTAGAAGCTGGTGTCCGGTTTCCAGCACCTCCATTTTTTTTCTTCCTCTGAGTTGGTGGAAGAATTTTTCACCGGGAGCTAGTGGGATGATGGTATCATATCTTCCATATAGCAGGGTTACGGGAATATCAAGTTTGTTCGCGATCGATATGATTTTTTTGAGGTCAGGTTTGAATCTCCGGAAAGCAGTCCATACCTGATAAACCTGGCTTCGGATATGATCATCTTCCAGGTATCGGTCCACAAATTTCATCACACCCTTATTCAGCATGTTGACCGAGGAGAGTTTGTTAAGCACTGACACAAACTGCTTTGGGTTTTGCATCACTGTTTTGAAGAGCCGGTTGCCAACAGATGTTTGGGTAGCGAACCAGTACCAGGGGTTGATGTGCAGGCCATCAGGCGCGAGGAGCACCAGATTGTTGATGCGGTGTGGAATCAACTCGAGCAATTGAAGGCAAATACGACCGCCCATGCTGTAGCCAAGGAGTGAAAAACGTTCTGTTTTGATGTGGGGGCAATGGGCGATGATCTCCAGCATTTCTCCCGGCTGAAAACTTTCCCCGTCTTTCCATTTTGTTTCGCCATGGAAGGGGAGGTCAAAGGCGATGAACATATGTCCTGCTACATGCCCACCCAGCCAGTCGAAGGTTCTGGCGAATGTTCCAAATCCATGAAAACAAACCACCACTCGCGGACCCTCACCGGAATAACGATAGTGGATAACCGAGTTCTTATATGTGAGGAAATGGGAATTCATGCGGCGGTTGATGCCGCAAAATAATCAAAGCTTGATGAAGCTGCGTTTTGTGATAGAAGATTCCCTGCGGATCTGTAACACATAATTGCCGCTAATCAGTGTATTCACAGGAATGGTGAAGATATTGTCGCCAATTTCAGCGATCCTGTTGAAAGATCCCTTCGCGTTGCCCGTTCTGTCAAGGATATTCAACTGTACTGGTTCTTTCTTATCTGCGTGTAGCTTAATATGAACAGCCTGGGTGGCCGGCACTGGGTAGATGGTTTCAGTATGTGCCAGGGAATTGATCTTTGCGCTGATCACTTTGGAGTAATTGAAAGATTTATCCAGATCCACTTGTTTAAGTCGGTAGAAATTTTTTCCAACAATGGGCGTGCGGTCGGTGAAGCGGTACCTGACCGTGGTGCTGCTATTGCCTTTTCCTTTTACTTCTCCGATTGGCTGGAAATCCCTGCCATTGGTTGAGCGCTCAACTACAAAATGGCTGTTATTCACCTCCGTGGCTGTTTCCCAGGCAAGTTCAACGGATTGACTTTTTGCGAGCGCATTGAACTGGGTGAGTTTGGTGGGTAAGACAGATGCGGCGAGGAAGGTGTTGACCTGTTCAAAGATCAGTCGGTGACCTTTGTTGTTCACGTGTATACCATCCAGAAAGCTAACTGAGGATTCAATATTATAATATCCAAGCTCGTCACGGTCAACCAAGAAGCTCCAGACATTGACTGATTTCCCCGGGAAGTTAAGCAGCACTGAATCCACCTGTTGCCTCAATTGAATTCTCCTGTCGGCCGTAAGGTCTTCTCTCGGTTGGGGTGTTAAAAAAACGACATTTGGGATAGCCGGGGTGCACAGTTGTAGATATTTGCGGTAGTTATCCATTGTGGTTTTAGTGGCGAAGGAATTGGCTACGTCATTGGTCGGGTAGTTTACGAGCAACAATTGCGGATTATAACTCATCGCCATGGTTATATTCCTCAGCGGATCTGGCTGAAAATCTGCCGGGCAGTCTGTACAACCCGTTTCTCTGCTTTTAAATGTAGTTGAACCCCCCATGGCAAGATTGTATACAAGAG
>JANMHK010000112.1:0-6644 GCA_031375135.1 Sphingobacteriales bacterium
GAAGGATCAGGCTGCTGAGCGCTGCAGTAGAGTCGGTGATATGAAAGCCGTACCCGTTTCCATCGCGATAGGAAGCCGATTTGGATCGATCCAGGATCTCGCCGGCTATTACTTTTCGGGGCGTTTGGAGATGATCAATGATAAAGAGATCTCCATACCGGCTAGCCACCACCTCTGTCCCCACGGGATGAACTAGTTTTTTCATCGAAGCATAATTAAGGAACTGGGTTTCCCCCGGCAGTCCGCTGATCTTTATTCTAATGGTGTCGCTGGTTGGTATAAATCCAGTTAGTGGAAGTAAATCGGTCCGTTCAAGGTTCGACATGATTGCTCCACTATACATGCCCGCCAGAAATTCATAATGATTGGGCGTTGTTTCCAGGTGAACCTGAGGACAATTGCATGCAATTAATGCGGCCAGAAAAGAGCCTGCAGCAAAACTGGCTATTAGGAGCACTGCCCCTCCAATGTAGCTACCCATGGTTGCACCTTTGTTCTGGCTGTAAAACCTCATTTCTTTGAAGTTTTTTTCATTGATCGTGATTTCCTTTTGTCCACTGTATTCTTCATTTACATATAAGTGGAGCTCTGAAAAAAGTTCTTCTTTCTGCTTGTGTTTATAACGATGGGTCTGATCGGTGGGATCCGGATCAATGTTTTGATCAATTGGGCGGTATGAAAATAGCTTGCCAGAAATGCTGCCGGACTCAATAGTAGGGTTAGACATTCTAAGTATTTCTTCGGGGAAATGGACTATGACTGTCCTCCTATTTGTTTCCACACCCGCATCCTTCAGTTTGTCCGTGCTCCAGGTTGGATCTCGATTCACTTTGAAGTAATTTTTAAAGCAACTGGAAACAAGAACTATCAGCCCGAGCATCATTATTGTTCTTTTCATACTGCCAGTTTTTGAGGTTGAACAAGTTTAGGTGCCGGGGCGAATTCAGCGCAGCCATTCTTTTTGTGTTCCTGGAGGAGCGAATACAGGTCCTGGTCCAGCGCATGATAAAGTTGTTGTTGACAGAAAGGACAGGAATGGATAAAGCCATCTGTGTCTACATAAACATAGCTCTTGGCTCCGCCAATACAACCTACTCTTCTGCTGTAAAATCCATGGTAGGTGATGGCGGGCAGATGGCGACTATCTTTTGAGAAATTTGTATTAAGAAAGAAGTTTTCAAGGGTGTTTATTTCTTTGTTGCCCAATGCAACATCCCTGCCCGCATAATGTCCTGTTGCCCGCGCTTCCAGGATCTGGATCATCCTTACGCCGGATGCGTCAGCCAATTCCGCATAGGCCCGCAAGTGCCGTTCTTCGGAAGTATCGCGCGTTGCACAGAATGAAAAGCAAACTGCCAATCCCACTTCTTCGCAATGTTTAGCGGCTTCAAGGGCCTTCCGGAACGAGCCTTTCACACCGCGGAATGAGTCGTGCCGCGCTTCTTCGTGATGGTCCAGACTGATCGCCACGCCTGTTAGTCCATGCTCTTTCAACAGCAATGCTTTTTCGCTGGTCAGGGCAAATCCATTGCTGTATATCCAGTATTCAATATTTCGGGGACTGTTCTGTAGTACATAAAGCACATCTTTGAATCGGTTCAGGGGCTCGCCGCCGCTCAATTGTACCATGCTCACTCCGGTATGGGAAAACCTGTTTACGATTGCCGCAAGTTGCTCGCGGGACAGTGTTTCTTTCTTATTAAGATTGTTCCATTCAAAACAATGTTCGCACTCGAAGGCGCATTTTTTGGTGACGGCAAAGATCAAAGTGTCCAAAATCGGAAGTTGTTCCTGATCCCCTTTGCTAAGTTGGTTATCGATGAATCTGGAAAAGGCGGCGGAGGGCCACTTCGGGATGCCGAAGCCTACAAAATATTTGCCGTCGATCAGTGCATATTTATGACGCCTATGGTTCCCCAGGAACTGATCCCTTTTTCGCATCAGCTTTCTCAGAGACCTTATGCTTTCGATGGGTGACGGGTTTCGTAAAAATGCCACCCAGAGCATGTTAAGCAGTATCAGTGTTTTTATAAGCCTGAAATGCCAGCCGGAGATTATCCTTGATTTTTTCATGTAGCCTTGTTTGTTGATTCGCAATAGATGCAGCAACAATTTATAAGCATACAGAGCCCTTCCCTAATTGATTACTGCAACCGGAATTCTGAAAAAAGGAGAAATCGATATTATAGCAGGAATTAAAGCAGTTCCCTTGCAGTTTTTGCAACTCCCGATTAAAGGGAGCCCATTTGTCGCAGTATATGCAAATAATAGAATGTGTTTAGAGTGCGGTCAGCAGTACCTGCCAGGCTTGATCCACCTTGCCGTCGTCCAATAGCTCTGCGGCATAACGGTGCAACTCAGATTCCATATCCTCCGGATTGGGAGAAAAATATTGCATGATATTCCGGAGATGGGTATCGTAATAACCTGGCTGGGCCTCAGGGATGGACTCCACATTAGCCAGTTTGCCCAGCTGATTACCCGTTAACCTCGGGCTGTTTCTGATCGAATCGGGCAGGCCGTCAATGCCAATGCCAAGCTTTGTATTCGGCTTTTCTACAATGAACAAATTGGTCTCGTCAACTTTACAATACCAGTCACCGCCCATTCTGGCAACATGGTGCAATTTGCGCTGGTCGATCATGGTCTTTTCTTCGTTTAAAATACCATCATCCACATGGATCAACAATACCTCGCAAATGACGAGGTTGCCCGAACCGCCCACATCACCAAGGGGCTTCACGTCCAGCACCCGGCATTCCATCTGCACCTTACTTTCCTTAACCCGGGGAGGGCCCACCAATTGAGAAGGTTCCATCGTAAAACCCGCTTTCTCAAACTCGTTGACCCCTGCCGGGTATTCACAACTGGATAGGGACATCTGCTGCACCATGGCATAGTCCACCACGTTGATCACCACTTCGGGCACTTTCAACACGTTGTCGAGTGTGTGCTTGGTTGTATTGTTCCTGACCCGGCGCGAGGGAGAAAAAACAACAATAGGTGGAGTAGTTGAAAAAAGATTAAAAAAACTGAATGGACTCAGGTTTACCTGCCCTGCTTCATTGACCGTTGACGCGAAACAAATCGGTCTGGGTGCTATGGCGTGCTGAAGCCAGTTTTGACGAAACTGGGGGTTAAGGTCATTCAGGAGAATTTGCATACCGCAAATTAAGCCTAACTCGAGTTATTTCTTTTTAGCAAGAATAGAAAAATCATCATCTTCCCGTACGATGGTGTTTTCAAGATTACCAAGGCCTTCGATTTCCAATTCTACCTGATCACCTTCTTTCAACCATTGTTCTTCATAAGCGGGATTGTCCAGTTTCCCAGTTCCGTTTAATTCTAAAAAACAGCCCGTACCTACCGTACCGCTGCCAATAACATCCCCAGGATACAAGGTTACCCCATATGATGCCCGTTCGATAATCTCTGCGAAGGTCCAGGCCATATCCCCTAGATTTCCCCGGCTTACCTCCACGCCGTTTACGCGGCAAACCATGGGCAAGTTCCATGCCTTACCCACATGTCCTTCCGGAGCCGGTATCTCGAAAGCTTCCAGTTCGTCAAGGGTCACCAGCCATGGGCCCAGCGATGTAGCAAAATCCTTCCCCTTCGCAGGTCCCAGATTAAGCAGCATTTCCTCCATTTGTAATCTTCTTGCCGACAAATCATTCATAATCATCAATCCCCCAATATAATCATCGGCCTGGTCGGCCCTGATGTTCCGGCCCTGCTTACAGATCACAATGGCGGCTTCTAACTCAAAATCAAGTTTTTCAAAATGATCGGGCATGCAATAAACCTCACCCGGACCCTGTATACTGAGGTGATTGGTAAAATAGAAAATGGGATATTGATCAAATTCAGGGATCATCGCCGCACCCCTGTTTCTCCTCGCCGTTTCCACATGCTGCCTGAAGGCATAGCCATCACGACAACTCGTAGGCGAAGGAACTGGCGATAGTAACTGTACCTGCTCCACAGGAATCCCCCGGACCTGGCTGATTCTGCCATTGATGATGGCCTCTTCCGCAGCTTTTGCAGCCGGGTAAGCATCTTCCCAATAGCTCAGAAACATAGACATGTTGCCGGGCATATCAGGATGAAGGATCTCCATATCATAGATATAACCTTCATGTAGTAAGGCCAACTGGTCGTGACCGTTATTTAAGTAAGAAACAAGCTTCATAGCATGAAGATAATTGGTATGAAAAATGTATCGTTTAAATTCTACGAAAAAGCCCTCGCGACCCGATATTTTGTTTCATATTTGTTAGGTGACCGATCGGTGTCCCCCTTCACATTTTTTTTGCAGGACAACGACGAACGAATCATAAGCAATCATTTGGTGACTATCGAAGCCGAATTGGATCAGTCTGGCGAAATGGGGAGCGGACCACGTGATAGTGTTTTCGTGTATGTATGATCACCATCTTTCTTCTTCTTCAATATCATCAACCCGTGGCTTAAACAGCTCGCGGGTTTTTATTTTCTGTTTCTGGCGCTCTAGTACTAAATGGGCTATAATATACCCTGCGTCAACACCTTTTTGAGCCATCAGCATCTCCCGGATCTTTTTTTCGTCCACATCGATCCGGTACAAAAGCGCAATCAGATGCGAAAGATCGCTGCGGATAAGGATGTTGATCCTCGCAGCCAATACCACGAGTAAGTCTTCTTCTGTAACCTTAGGCAGCACAGCAAGGCCCCATTCCTGGTTGAGCTGACTGATAATATTCGGGTGATCAGGAAACATTCTCTATAAATTTACCTTTTAGATCGATATGAAAAAGCATCAAACTCCCATATGGCAACCCGGTCCTGAGCTTTTGGACAGGTCATGGCTGTCGAATTATATGCAGTGGTTGAAAGACGAACGATCTCTCTCATTCAATGATTACGATGATCTCTGGGTCTGGAGCATTAATGATATCAGCAGTTTTTGGAAAACCTTATGGGATTATACAGGGATTATTTCGCACTCGCCTTTCCATACCGTGGTGGAGCAAACTGAAACTATGATCGGCACAAAATGGTTTCCGGGGTCTACACTGAATTACGCAGAACATGTTTTCAGGAATTCAAACATTGATCATCCGGCCATCATTTTCAACAATGAGAAAGGCATTTCCAGAACGATATCATGGAAAGAACTCGAACAGTCCGTCTCATCCCTGGCCGGATGGATGAAGGAGTCGGGCATAACAAAAGGCGATCGGGTAGCTTCCGTATTGCCCAATATTCCAGAGGCCGTGATTGCTTTTCTGGCCACCCAGTCCATTGGCGCTGTATGGAGTAGTTGTTCGCCAGATTTTGGTAATCCCTCTATCATCGACAGATTCTTCCAGATTGAACCCAAGGTCTTGTTCGCTGCAGATGGCTATGAATATAACGGCAAAGAATACCTGAAGTTGGAAAGCTGGAACGCACTCAGAACTGCGCTGCCATCACTGCAGCAAGTTGTTTTTCTTCCATACATGGATCCGAATTCAGGTTTGGATAATAGTGTAAACTGGCCCGAGATCATGGACAGGCCCTCTTCGCCACTGGTTTTTGAACCACTTCCTTTTGATCATCCGCTTTGGATACTTTACTCTTCCGGTACTACGGGCAAACCTAAAGCCATCACCCACTCGGTGGGCGGCAACCTGATCGAGCACCTCAAAGTATTGTTGCTGCACTGGGATGTAAAGCCGGGGGAAAAATTCTTCTGGTATTCTACCACAGGTTGGATGATGTGGAATTTTTCGGTCGCCTCATTGCTAAGCGGAGCTACGCTGATGTTGTACGATGGCTCAGCGGGCTATCCCGGACTTCCCGTTCTATGGGATTGGGCAGCCCGGGAAAAAATCAATCATTTCGGTGGTGGAGCCGCATTTTTTATTGCCTGTATGAAATCAGGATTGCATTTCGACGAAGGAGCGTTCCCCGCCCTTCGTACCATTGGATCCACAGGATCTCCTTTGCCCGCAGAGGCCTTTGAATGGGTGTATGAACATGTAAAGAACGATCTGTGGCTGATCTCTTTTTCCGGAGGTACCGATATCTGCAGCGGGTTTGTGGGTGGTTGTCCGCATAAGCCAGTCTATGCAGGGGAGATCCAGTGCAGGTTACTGGGATGTCACCTCGAAGCTTTTGATGAATATTTAAAACCAGTCAGGGAAGAACTCGGTGAAATGGTGATCCTCAAACCGATGCCGAGTATGCCCCTGTATTTTTGGAACGACCCAGGAAACAGCCGGTACCACGACAGTTATTTTGAGCATTATTCCGGCATATGGCGGCACGGTGATTTTATAGAAATTACAAATAGGGGCTCAGTGATCATTTATGGACGGTCAGATGCTACCCTCAACCGCGATGGCGTGCGTATAGGCACTAGTGAAGTATACAGTGCCATTGAGAAAATTGAGGAACTGCGAGACAGTCTGGTAGTTTGTATAGAAAGAAAAGGTGGTCAGTATTATATGCCATTATATGTTGTGATGGCGGAGGGCAAACAACTCACCGACGAGCTCGTTAACCGTATCAAGAGGCAACTGCGAGAGCAATACAGTCCCCGGCACGTTCCGGATCAGGTGATCGGGGTGCCCGACATACCTTACACCATTAGCGGGAAAAAGATGGAAACGCCGGTGAAG
>JANMHK010000167.1:0-3442 GCA_031375135.1 Sphingobacteriales bacterium
AGAACGGGAAAGTTAGACTTTCTGTGGGTGGATGGGGCAGGTGTACCGTCATACATCACTGGCCACATATCATTAGAATAAGGAATACCGAAGTATTCGTCAAAGCCTTGCTGCAATGGCAAGAACATCTTGTGGTGGCCCAAATGCCATTTCCCGATAGCTGAGGTTGCGTAGCCCTTTTGCTTGAGCATTTCGGCAATCGTTGTTTCGGCCGGATTCAGGCCAATACTGTCGGTAGGAAACAAGGCACCGGAAATCCCCAGCCTATTCGGATAACAGCCGGTTAGCAAACCCGTTCTCGACGCACTGCAAACAGCCTGCGCTGTTACAAAGTTGGTAAAGCGGACACCCTCACTTGCCATCCGGTCAATGTTTGGCGTTTGGTAATCCAGTGCACCCGTAATGCCGAGATCCCCGTTGCCCATATCGTCCAAAAATATCAGGATCACGTTAGGGCTTGTGGTATTGGCGGAACGTTGGGAAAAACCCTGAGTGGCGAGCATCAGGAGAAGCCATAAAGAAGTTACCCTCATAAGTTGGTTAGTTAGAGTTCACGAAAATTGAATTTTTGTCCGCCTACTGAGGCCTCATACATAAGTCCCCCTTTGACCTGAGTAAAGATCATGACCCCATTTTTATACTTAGCATTTGCAGCTGCGCCTGCGTTTGCTGCAACTGCAGAAGCCTGTGCAGAAAACTGGATCTTATTCTCTTTAAAATTATTCAATACTTCTTCGTTTTCAAAGAAAATCACTTCCCGGTAAGCCTGGCCACCGGCCTGGAACCCTATGTTTAACTGGGTGAGTTTGGCCATGCCGATCACCTTACCCTTTTCGTACACTGTGCCATTCCCTAATGCAGCACCAACCCCTAAGCCACCCTTACCTACGCTGGGGAAAATCACGTAGCCATGGGCACTCTCGAACAGGCTTTTCATCAGCCCATCTGTTTTGATAAAATCCGCTATTGCATCTTTGCTATCAGTGATGATCTTCTGATCTTTTGAACTGGTTTGACTAATTGCAGAAACGCTTATCATCAAAAAAAAGAGAATAGCAGTGAAGTTGATTTTCATATGTATGATGTATTTAGACTGTAAAGATACTTGATGTCAGTGCCTCAGCTTTAAAATGCTCCTGATCTTTTTATTATACGCTTCTGCGATTTGCATCATACCGATATCATTGGGATGGGTGCCATCCACAGTAGACTCAATGGTTTGTCCGATCTCTTCTTTTTTCTGGCGATAAAGATTTTTAACGCCGGCCCTGGTCAGGGAGTCATAAACGGCTACGAGGATCTTATTTACCGTCTCATATGTTTTTTTTCGGGGTTCGTTGGTCCCATCATTGGTATAGCCTGCATGATCGTTGAGTAGAATGGGCACTCCTGGCCTTTTCGTTTGAAGGTATTTTACGGCGTAGATCAGTCTTGCTTTCAATTCCCCGGAAGCATATTCTACTCCCACCAGATTGGGCAGGCAGTCCAGCACATAGATCTCGGCATCAATTTCACTGATCAACTCCAGTACTTCTTTCTCGAGCCGCCCATTGCCTGAAAAAGCCAGATTGATCACAGGTATATCTATTTTTCGGCCGAGAATATTTGTCCAGCCCAGACCCGGTCGGGACGCGCATCCCCCCTGAGCGATTGACGTTCCATAGACTACAATAGGTTTTTGTTTTGCAGGTTCCTGGATTTCAAACTGGCTGCCTTTGGGATAACTGATGTCCATCCAATTCACATGATTGTATAGCGGAAGGTATAGCGTGTACTCCCGGCCTCGTTCCTGGTTTAAATCCGTGTACCGGTAAACTATGGTATCGCCGAAACTATATCTTGGGCCGGCCCAGGCCCAGAGACCGCCTGGAGTTTTTGCATACAGGTCAACGCCGGATACGCCAGTGGCTGGCATATGATTCATCTCTTTATTTCCAGACACGGTGTATTTGACAACGATCTCATCTGCAGTGGATGTAAATTTGATGCTTAGTCCGGCTCCATGTTTGGAAAGGTTCCACACATCTTTTCGTACAACTGCTTCAGCCTTAGCGGGAAGCCGGTCAAAATTTTCCTTCAAACCCGTATTCCAGCCACGGCCCTGAATGGAGCCCGATTGCGGCTGAATGTGCAAATATTCCCTTGCTTGTTGCGCCCTTAGGTATTGGAACGATATCAATAACAGACTTAAGATGAGCAATAAAGCTTTCCGTTTCATGTTCTTGGGATTGAATGGCGATCAAGCTACGAAAGAAAAATACCAATCCTTCCGTAGCCAAACAATAATATATCCAGAATGGAGTTGTGAAAAAGCACATTAAACTTTTTAACGGCATCATCGTCAAAGAAAACATAAAAGAATCTATGAAAAACCGTTTGGTCATATTATCGCTGGTGCTGATCTTGTTATCGTCGTGCGAAAAGAATGAAACTCCCCCAACTGCTGTTACCCCCTCCGCTTTGTATTTCCCACCCCTGACTGGAACTGTTTGGGAGAACACTACACCGGCTTCCCTGAGATGGTCGGCCAGTTCGCTCTCTGACTTAGATACCTATCTCCAGTCGAAAAACACGAAAGCCTTCATCATCTTGAAGAACGGCCGGATCGTAGTTGAGAAATATTTTGGAAGTTTCACGGCTGACAGTAACTGGTATTGGGCCTCAGCAGGGAAAACAGTAACCGCTATGCTCGTGGGTATTGCCAACAAGGAAGGCTTATTGAATATAGAGAACAGATCTTCCCAATATCTTGGAACAGGTTGGACCTCCGCGCCCCTGGCCAAAGAAAATATGATCACTGTAAAAAACCAGCTTACCATGACCACAGGTCTGGATGATGGGTTAGGCGATGATGATTGCACGCTTCCCGCATGCCTGAAATATAAAGCAGATGCAGGAGCAAGATGGGCCTATCACAATGCAGCTTACACCCTGTTGGACAAAGTGATTGAAAATGCTACGGCCAAACCTTTCAATAGTTATTTCCAGGAAAAAATCAGGGATCGCATTGGCATGAATGGAGCCTGGTTCAGGACGGGCAGTTACAATAATATCTATTACAGTAATGCAAGAAGTATGGCCCGTTTTGGTTTGCTCATGCTGAATAAGGGGATCTGGGATCAAACCGTAATCTTAAATGATTCTTCATATTTCAACAAACAGGTCAACTCTTCACAACAGCTCAACCCTTCTTATGGCTACCTGACCTGGTTGAATGGCAAATCAACCCATATGAGGCCTTTGAGCCAGATCATATTCAATGGTTCACTGGTTCCTGAGGCACCAAACGATATGCATGCGGCATTGGGGAAAAACGATCAGAAGATATATGTTGTTCCCTCACAAAACCTGGTGATCATTCGCATGGGTGACTCTGCTGGAAATGTTCAATTGGCCACATCAAGTTTCGATAACGAATTATGGGGAAAGCTTAAGCCGATTT
>JANMHK010000180.1:0-7399 GCA_031375135.1 Sphingobacteriales bacterium
TGGAATAGAATTCGAAACCATCTGTTTCGACCAAGCCAGGCAGAAGATCTTTGTGATTTCCAAAACACCTAAAACCCTTGTCGAGGGCCGGGTGGCAGGATATTCACTCGATACTGCATCCGGATCGTTCCAGTTCGATCCGGAATATTCGCCAGATTCTGCAGCACTTACACGTGTGTCTGGAAATCCGAAATTATTTTGTAAGCCAACATCTGCCGCCATACACCCGGTTACTGGTGATTTATATATCATTTCCGTGAACGACAGGATGTTGCTCATCATGAAAAATGGAACCCTGAAAGAATATTTTAAATTAGATAAAAAGACTTTCCGCCAGCCGGAAGGCATTTGCTTTATGCCCAACGGAGATATGATGATTTCCAATGAAGCTGGAGATGCCAGGCCTAATATTCTACTGTTTAAGTATGAGCCGCGAGCACATTGACGCGAATAGCCTTTAAACCTGTAAGCCCCTGGACCTCTTCCAATTCCAGTTTTTCGACCTTGGACCCAAGTATATTTTTTCTCTGCATGAGCCGGATGTATTCTTCATATTCGTCAGCCTCCTTGTTTTGAGAATAGACAATTGAGATCTTTCCTGGCTGTGTAAGCCGCTCCCCCGTTGAAAGGACCTTCACTTTATCGATCCTTTTTTTTATCAATTCGTACCTGATATTTGTTCCGCCCTCCACATCAAACCTTCGTTCATCACTGCGAAACGTAATACAAATAGAGTGTGAATGCACGAGGATCAATTGGGTGGTTTGCAATGGTATCTTGAGTTCGGGCAGAAGCTTCTCAGTGATCCGAGTGATTTCAGCCATGGAAGACAGTTGCCATAGTCTCAGGTTCCTGAGATACATGAAATCGAACTGCTTGTTACGGGCGATGGAATCACCGATATAAATATCATATTCAATACCATCTGTCTTATACTTGTCGAAATAGTGCGGGTAGATCCGCTGAAGCCTTTTCTCTTCTGCCATCAGGTGTTTATTGACGGCACTGTTAATGGCCATGATGGTCTCATCAAAATCCCGCCGATGGCGATATAAAAAACCGCGCTCTACGTCTACAGATTGTAAGTATTCCCTGGCTAACTTGTCGATCTCAGACCGTTCTCGGCCGAAATGCCTGAACATCGATTTGATCTCATGCTCGAGGTAATCGGTGACCAGCAGTTCATCTTCCGCTCTTAAAACATCTTCTATACGGCTGCGCATGACCTCATTTCGAAATAGCATATTGTTGAGGTGCTCACGTTCGTCATGCTCCAAATACTGCTTCATGGTGTTGAGCGTCCGGGATATAAGCTTCAACTGGTCCAGCAGGTCCATTTGTATACAGCGGGACCGCTCGCCCGATGAGTTCCGTATATCGATCATCCCATAGATCGGATATACTTCGGAAAAATTTACGGTGGTCATTTCCGCCTCACTGAGCTTTTCTTTCCTTCGCATATAATGCCAGGCATGATCCGCGAACTTCCATTCAACGGAAGGCTGGATAGGGGTGAAATGCTTTTTGATAAGATCTGCAATGCGGGTATGAAAATGACGGATGCTGTTACGCATGGCCAGTTGCAAATAAGGCATCAATTGATCCAGACGTTGCAGCATTTCATTGCTATTCATGGCACCCTCATGACTGATTTCCACAATGCCGAGAAAAACGGATTTATCATAGAGGGGATGCATGATATATTTCTTGTGCGGTAAAACATGCACCCATTTCTCCAGCAGGGTTTGGCCTACTACGGACTGTGTGTCTTCAAACTCAACGTTCTTAGGTTCGTCCCGGAACATGGCGCCCAGCTTATCATACAACAACTCCTTATCCTCTTCTTTTGTGATCCTACTGAATAGAAGGCTTCTCTGTGCATAATGGTCCGAGAGTATGAATTTGCCATTGAGTTTGATGTATGGAATGAATGAGGATTCTGCGTGTTGGTAAGATAAAAGTCCGCCGATAGCAGCGCTCAGTTTATCGTAACCACTTACCTCATTGGTGTGCATGTCGATCAGCGCATTTTTGACTTCGGTGATGGTTTGCTCCACGGTAATGTCTTCTACTCTTCTCACTAAAAAGCCTTCAAACTGAAATAGGGATAATGGCAGTAATCGCTTTAACTCAATCAAATTGATGATCTTATGATCCGCGGGCGAAACTGCTTCCTGGGGGTATGGAGGTAATTCGCCCAGAAGATTTACATCAATATAATTTTCATCCAAAAAAAGTCGGTACATTTTGGAATATCCATCTCCCTGCCCGCCAGGAAAAAGGGTCTCATCTATGCCGGAAATATTGACCTGGTAAAATTTTTTCAGGATCATCCTGTAAGCCAGGAATTCCTGCTTGAACTTAATATTCTCGTAATCGATACCCGAGTGGAAATGAAGATGATTACCGTCGTCAGCAGCAAAAAAAACATTATGACTATGCGACTGGTAGATGATCTCGAAGCGATAGGGAACGCTTATATGGAAATAGGAATGATCGACAGAATTTGTAATAGCAAATAGCGAAGAAACAGCCAGTTGAACAAGATCGTAATGTTCATCCAGCACAGCGGGATCAGGGATCGGCTGCAGCATAGCAGGAGTAGACTCAAAAGAAGCGATAATATGGCGATAAAGATCAGGAGATCTGCCCTGAACACTTGCAATCCTCTTTCTTAAAAAAGCAACGAAAGGTCCGAACGAAAATGCGGCGTTGATTTGATCATCAATTTGATAATATTCAGGATCCGGTATGAGTATCTTGCTCTTCATTATACTCTATGATAAAGTTGTTGGTCCCTTCGCCAATAAGTATTTTCAGATGCTGCATTTGAACAAGTTCCAGTACCGTGAGAAACAGGAAAATTGCGTGGATCCTGTCCTGGGCTACTTCAAATATCTTTTCAAAAGCCATGGTACCTTCTTTCTTCGCGGTGGCGATCATATACTCACGGCTTTCTTCCATGGTGTGGTTGTAACGGTAAACCACGTGCTGGGGTTTATTGTTCCGTTCATACATCCTGGTCATCACCTTCTCAAATACTTTCATCAACTTGTACAGGGTGATGGCTTGTATCTCTGTCCCCTCAGATGCTTCTTCACCTAAATGGCTTAATTCTTTCTGAAGATTGCCCCGCTTTACCATAAGCATGCGGGTAGCTTCCAGCTCTGCCAGTTTAAGTGATGCCTCCTTGAATCTCTTATACTCGAGAATTTTATCTACCAGTTCCTGGCGGGGATCTATTTCATTACCCTGCTCATCCACTTCTTTGCGGGGCAACAGCATTTTCGCCTTGATTCGCATGAGCGTAGAAACAAAAAGTATGAACTCACTGCTTAATTCAATATTCAGCTCGCCGTCACTGTGGATGAACTTCATGAAGTCCTCGATCAGTTTCGTGATAGGGATATTATAAATATCCAATTCGTCTCGCTCAATAAAAAACAGCAGCAGGTCAAACGGGCCCTCAAACTGGGGCAATTTTATATGGTAAGAAGTTGTGTTCATGTCAATTAGAAATAAAGAAGGTGACCTAAATCAATCACCTTCAACTATCATCAAATGTACTACTTGTCTGACTAAAACTTGGTAGTTAATCCAACCGAAAGCAGGGATTTGATCTGTGTGCGGGGAGCATTGCTGTTGGGGCCGAATAACCTGACATCGTCGTCGTAGATCAGGTCGAAATTATAAGTAACGCCCAGCCATTTGTTCACTTTCATGGTCAGCACGTTGGTCCAAAAGATATCCACATTCTGGGGGTTGGCCAGATAGTTGGAATAAAGGTCCATCCGGCTTCTCAGGTTAACGTTCTTGGCAATATCTTTTTTGAATAGAGCAGAAATATACGCGCCGGCTTCGAAGCGGGCGGATTTTCCAAGATCGAGGCCGTAGCGCTGACCCAATCCGGCATATTTCTCGCTCACAAAAGTCCAACGGGCAGAGATGGGCGAAAAGAATACGTTGAAATAATCAACAGGGGTCCAATCGAAACCCGGAGCGATGGTCAGATAAGCCGGAGCTAAGAAAGCAGAATTTAACTCACGGGGTGTTTTATTATAATCATAGCCTTCTGAAAACTGCGTCCTGAAATTTCCTACCACTCCAAAGCTCCATTTCTTGGAAATGGTGCGGGAATACTTAGTATAATAATCAAAACGGTCGTCTGTTTTTCTGGTTCCCTGGCTTGTCGTTTTCTGCAATGCATAAAACATGTCCAGGTTATTGATCCATCTTGAGTTTTCTGTTTTGTAAGTGGCAAACAGATTGACGTTTGCATTAATAGCCAGCGAACTTCTCTCGGCACCAGCAGCCCAGTTGCTGCTATTGCCCTGGGCGAGGCCGAGATTGATATTGGCCCCTTTTTTCCATCCGGTCTTATGCGTTGTGTCGTCGGCCAATGTTTTCGCAGCTGAGTTCTTCAGTTCCTGTATGGTCTTATCCTGCGCCATACCCATATAACCCATCAGCAGGATGGCCGCACATAGTACTATTCTCATAAGGCTAGTATTTTATTTCTTCTTCAATTCGTCGCGGATCTCCATCAACAGTACTTCAGAAGCTGAGGGTGCTGCTACAACTTCAGTTTGATTTCTGAATTTATTAACCGCTTTAAGGATGAGGAACAGTACAAAAGCGATAATGATAAAATCGAGGGTAGCCTGCAGGAGGACACCGATCTTGATCCCACTTACGGTAAGGGTGCTAAACTTTTCGGGATCGCCGATCACCTTCCCAATCAAAGGCATGATCACTGCATCAACGAGGGCTGTTACGATCTTATTGAAAGCGCCGCCGATGATTACACCAATGGCAAGGTCTAATACATTTCCTTTGATCGCAAATTCCCTGAATTCCTTAATAAATCCCATAAACTGAGTTTTAGCTGTTTGCCCGCAAATTTATACTTACCTGTATACTTTACAAATTTTTGAGGCAGTCTATCTGTTCATTATTCATGGCCAACCAGCAAACTGCGACAAATGTTGACAAAATAAGCACCTTTGCAACGATGACCCCTAAAACCCGGCCTCAGATTACCAATTGGCTCCTGTTTATTATCCTTTCCGTAATCTGGGGATCCTCATTTATTCTGATGAAGGAAGGGATGAGGAATCTGAACGCCTGGCAAGTGGCCTCTCTTCGAATCTTTTCTGCCGGCCTGATCCTGCTTCCTGTTACCCTCGGCAAGCTTAGATCGGTTCCTTATAAGGAACTTCCGCTCATTTTTTTGTCGGGATTGATGGGCACCTTTATCCCAGCCTATTTGTTCTGCTTTGCCGAGATTAAGCTGGACAGTGGAGTGGCAGGCATACTCAACGCACTCACGCCCCTGTTTACCATTGTTATTGGAGCGGCCTTCTTTCAATCAAAAATGCCTTTAAAGAAATGGACCGGGGTCTGCATCGGATTCCTCGGACTGGTGCTACTGGTGTTCTCCGGAAGAGGTGTTCGGTTCACCAATATGAGTTATTCGGGCTACATTATCCTGGCTACCATTTGTTATGGTATCAATGTAAATATGGTCAGTAAACATCTGCGTCATATCCCCTCGCTGATGCTGGCAGCAGTGGCTTTTGGGATGTTGATTGTCCCTTCCGGACTTATCCTGTTGTTCACCGGCTATTTTCAGCTTGCAGGAGACAAAGGATTTCTTTACTCAACAGCTGCCTCATCCATGCTCGGCATTTTTGGGACCGCCATGGCCTCGGTCCTTTTCTATATGCTGATGAAGCGTGCGGGGGCGCTCTTCGCTTCCATGGTCACCTATGGAATTCCATTTGTAGCGATATTCTGGGGATTTCTCGCCGGCGAATCCATTGGAACTGCTCAGGTCCTCTGCCTGGGTATGATCCTGGGAGGAGTTTATGTCGCCAATAAATAAGCCTGATCTAAGACGTTTAGTAAGATGTTATTTTATACGGACATGATCTCCTTTTCTTTCAGCACCAGGTGCTTGTCGACTGCTCCAATAAACTGATCTGTCATGCCCTGTATGCCGTCTTCTGAATCCTTTGCCAAATCTTCACTTAATCCATCTTTCTTCAAGCGTTTGACGTGTTCGATGGCATCTCTGCGGATGTTTCGGATGGCTACTTTTGACTGTTCACCCTCTGCGTGTACCCGCTTCACAATTTCCCTTCTGCGCTCTTCGGTAAGCGGCGGCAGGAATATCCTGATAATGGTTCCATCATTCTGTGGGTTAATGCCGAGATTGGCTGCAATGATAGACCGCTCAATCGGTTGGAGCATGTTCTTTTCCCATGGCTGGATCACGAGTGTGCGGGCGTCCGTGACCGTAATATTCCCAACCTGGTTAATGGGTGTCGGATTTCCATAATAGTCTACTACCAGCCCATCGAACATATTTGGATTGGCCCTGCCAGCCCTGATCTTGGTTAATTCTGATTCCAAATGGGTGATAGCCTTCTCCATGCTATCCAGGGCATGGGCGGAGATATTATTTAATTCGTCTGACATAGCTTAACGTTCTTATTGGGTGCAAATCTATAGAAAGCACCGCAATCAGTCTAAAAAACAAGCTTAGTTCTGTTCCGGATGGATAAAAGTTTTCTTCTTCAGTTGAAGGATCTTGGAAGTAAGCGTAGTTTCCTCCAGTGAGATCTGCTCGAGTTCTGTTTTGCGCTTCCGGGTGTAGAACAGGATTCCGGTAAATGCAGCGATCAACCCGAACAGCATCAAAATAAGGTAGGTGCAATTCATGTTTCGGCAGGAGTAAGCCAGGCCAATAAAGAAAATATTTATGCCAACACATATATAGGTGATGGCAGAATGTGACAGGTTATGGTCCATCAACAAATGATGGATATGATTCCGGTCGGGCGAGAAAGGCGACCTCCTGCTTAATATCCTTAATGAAAAAACACGCAGGGTATCGAAAAGCGGAACCATAAGGATCGCAAAGCCGATCGCGGGTGAAGCCGAGATAGGAATAGTGGAAGCGGGACTATCCGCAACATTGATGAAGCGAATGACCAAAATTGCGTTAACCATCCCAATCAGCAAAGACCCCGTATCGCCCATAAATATTTTAGCAGGGGAATGATTAAAGATAAGAAAGGCAATCAGGCTGCCACCCAAACAGAAAGCCAGTGTGGCATATTCCACTTCACCGATCATGTAGAAATATATTCCGAAAACCATGGACGTCATAAGTCCAAGACTTCCTGCAAGGCCGTCTACACCGTCGATAAGATTAAAAGAATTAATGATCACGATGATAGTCAGATAGCTGAATGAAAGGCTGAAAAATTCGGGAAGTTCGTATACTCCAAGGAACCCGTGCATGCTGCTGATCACCAGGCCGCCCTTATAAATGATCAGAAAAGCAGCTACCATCTGGCCAATGAATTTCTTCATGGGCGAAAGCACGAGAATA
>JANMHK010000269.1:0-1993 GCA_031375135.1 Sphingobacteriales bacterium
GTCCATACGGCTTTACCCGTCTTCGCATCAATGGCGATAAGCCTTCCATCCCGCGTTGCCGCAAATACCTTATCGTTATAAAAACTTATTCCCCTGCTATGTGCCCATCCTGTAACTCTTCTACCCAGCGTTGCTTTCCCAACCTCAGGATCAAACTCCCACAACAGTTTACCAGTTACCGCATCAACAGCCCTCACCTTATTTAGAGACCCCACAAAATACATGACGCCCTTCACCACAAGCGGGGTTGAAACGATCCCGTTATCGCCGGGAAGATCCAGGTACCAATCCACTTTGAGCTGGCTGACATTGGCTGTGCTGACCGTAGTCAGTGGGCTGAACCTTTTTTCACTATGGGTTCTGCCATAAGATAGCCAATCAGAAGTCTGGCTTTCGTCAGTAATGGCAGCATCTCCAATACCTTTCTCCTTTGATTGACAAGCTGCGACGAATAAAAATACAAGGATGACAAAATTGCGATTGAAACTTAAGCAGGTCATGTTGGTGTAGTTGAGTTGTTGGTTAAACAGGATGACCTGTTCAATGTACAGATTCAAATTGAATCCGCGTAATCGAAAACTGATCAGTACTGCTCATACCAACTGAATTTCTCCTGAACGATCCTCGACTTATGTTCCTTTAGAAACTTCAGAAAGGCCTGGGTAACCGGGGAATGCTTTTTCCCTTTTAGCCAGATCAGGCTCCAGGTGGTTTTGATAGGGAGTCCTTTTGCGGGAATGATGCGCAGCTCTTTGTTCGAAAGCTCATTCTTAATACCGATCAGGGGCATGATCGAATAGCCCAACCCGGCTATCAGCGCCTGCTTAACAGCTTCATTAGACGTCAACTCCATTTTCTTAGATATCGAAAATTTATTCTTTTCAATATATTTCTCCATCACCTGCCGCGTTCCCGAACCAGACTCCCTGTATATTAGGGGAAGTTTTTTAATCAGATCTTTCAGTGGTTCATCGGGACTGAACTTCTGCTCAGTATTCCCCACAAAAAATAATTTGTTCTGAAGCAGATCAAGCTTCTCAACACGAAGGTGTGAAGGCAGGATCGAAACCAGTGCGAGGTCAACCTCGTTTTTCTCCAGGCTCTCCAATACCTTTAGCTTGTTGGTCACGTCAATGGCCATCTCCACACCTGAATTCTTCAACATGAAATCAGAAAGAAAATAAGGCATCACGTATTTACCGGTGGACACAACTGATATTTTAAGCTTGCCCGTAAGGAGCCCTTTATAGGCCAATGTTTTAAAATTGATTTCATTGACCTGGTCTATGATCTTCTCTGCCAACCCTGCCAACTCCCTGCCAAAAGGAGTGATATGAATTTTTCGCCCGATCACTTCTGTTAATGGAATATCAAACTGATCCTGAAAATTCCTGAGCTGTATCGAAACCGCAGGTTGAGTGAGGCGCAACTCTTCTGACGCCTTAGTAATGCTTTCCGTCTCTACAATCTTCAGGAAAATTTTCAGCTGGTTTAGGGTATAATACATAAATATCTTTTATGGTTAACATAATAAATATAAATGAAATATATTAAACAGTTCTACTCAACTTCGCACTGCAATATCACAAAACAAAAAGATGACAAGAATAACAGTTGCGAAAGGAGACGGCATCGGACCAGAGATCATGGACGCCACACTCGATATTATCCTGGCTGCCGGCGCTGACATAGAGATAGAAGAAATTGAAGTGGGCGAAAAAGTTTACCTGGCGGGAAATACCTCCGGTATCTCCAACAGTTCATGGGATATTATCCGAAGAAATAAAGTGTTCCTGAAAGCACCCATTACCACTCCTCAGGGTGGTGGATATAAAAGTCTAAACGTGACCACCAGGAAATTCCTCGGCTTGTATGCCAATATAAGGCCCTGCCGCAGCCTGCATCCCTTTGTAACTACCAAGCACCCCATTATGGATGTTGTTATCGTTCGGGAGAACGAAGAAGATCTGTACGCCGGAATCGAGCACCAACA
>JANMHK010000278.1:0-1623 GCA_031375135.1 Sphingobacteriales bacterium
TACTGGATGCTTTGAAAACCCGATCAGCGTTCCGGGATTGATGCTTTCGGTCCCGGCAGGGATATTGATCCATATTTTCCCTTTGACGCGGGTCCATTTGTTGTCAGCCTTAATGACTACTGCGTCAGCAGTAAATGAGCGTGAGTTTTTCCCTGCTTTAGGTTCGGAATTCGTTTTTACAACGATAAAGTCATAGTTCTTGCGTCCAAACCAGGTTCCCTGTTTACGAATATCCTGACAAAACATGGTCAGCAGACCTGCAGAAGCAAGGATTATGTGGAGCCAAATACCCCTGATAAATTGAAACCGATATTGATGGTAAACCGGGAATAACCTCATCGCAATGGCTGCTAGTACGCTGATTATTAATAGAATAAGCGCGGCGGAATGTAGTACGTAACGATAGGAAATGATGCCAGCGGCAAAAGGAATCAATAATCTTACAAAAGGCAGGGTGTTCCACCAGGGGGCTATTCTTCTCACACCACTAATCTCCCTGCCTCAGGGCATTGATCAATTAGTGGTTTGCGGCATTTTGGTCGGGAAATCCCCATTTTGTAAGAGAAATTCAATAAAATATTAGAAACTGAATCAACATTTTAGGCTGATAAATTGTCTAAAGATTCGTAGACCCCAGTTATACGTCTATATTTGCAACAATTAAGAAAATAGTTTTTATGGAAAAATTCAAGATGATGAGGCTTCCTGTGATAGCTTTTGCAATGATTGCCCTGTCTTTGGTGTCGTGCAGCTCAGAAGAAAGCATTGTTTATGCCCCGGTTCCAAACATTGCTGACATCATATCTCAAAGTCCAAATTTCTCTACTTTAAATGCTGCTGTCAATAAAGCTGGCTTGCGTTCTGCTCTGGAAAAAACCCCGAATATCACTGTATTCGCCCCTGACAATGCTGCTTTCGCTGCGTCTGGAATCACCAGTATCGATGCCCTCACGGCCACCCAGCTTCAGGGGATTTTAGGCTACCATGTTGTTCCCCAGAGAGTGGGCTCAGCAGCTGTACCGGTTTCAGATACAGTCAAAACACTTACAGGCCTTAATATCTTTGCTTCCCGCAATGTAAACGGTGTTTTCACAAATGGTATTAAGGTAAAAAGCGCCGACATGCTGGGTTCAAATGGTATTATTCATACCATTGAAAGAGTATTGATCCCTTCAACTAAATCAATTGCGACCATCGCCACGGAAGACACAACCCTTAGTTTTCTTGTTGCTGCCTTGACAAAAGTAGGGTTAGCTCCAACATTCGCTGGTCCGGGTAAGTTCACCGTTTTCGCACCAACGAATGCTGCGTTCCGCGCTTCCGGTATTACCGACGTGAATGCCCTGCCTAACGTGATCCTGGAGCCGATCCTTAAAGGGCACGTGATTGGAACGAATGTGTTTGCATCTGATCTGGTTAATAATATGACAGCGCCAAACCTGAACGCCACTTCACTTACGATCACCACAACCCCAGCGGCTACCGTTAAGATCACGGGCAGCTCGCAGACTGCAGCAAATATCACCGCAACAAATATCCTTGCAACAAATGGAGTAATCCATAAGATCTCAAGGGTGATCATTCCTTAATTATCGAAGTACCTACATAAAAAAGAGGCTGTCT
>JANMHK010000289.1:0-4162 GCA_031375135.1 Sphingobacteriales bacterium
GTCCTTTATACACGCCTATATGATAAGCGAGGAGTTGTAAGGGGATCACATTAATGATGGGAGCGATCAGTTCATCACAAGCCGGTAGTTCAATGGTATCGTCGGCCATGGCACTGATCAGTTCGTCACCTTCCGTGACGATGGCGATCACTTTTCCTTTCCTTGCCTTGATCTCCTGAATATTGCTGACGATCTTTTCGTGGTAGGAATCTTTAGTGGCCACAAAAATAACGGGGAGGGTTTCATCGACCAATGCGATAGGTCCATGCTTCATTTCTGCTGCGGGATAACCTTCGGCATGTATATAGGAAATTTCTTTGAGTTTGAGTGCCCCTTCTAAGGCTACGGGAAAATTGTATCCACGACCGAGGTAGAGTACGTCGTGTGTATCTGCATATTTCGCGGCGATTTTTTTTATCTGGTCGTTTAACTGTAGTGCGATGGCTGCTTTTTCGGGAATTTCGTGAAGTTCATTCAGCAGGTGCAGGTACCTGTCCCGGGTGATCGTTCCTTTCTCCAGTGCGATTTTCAAAGCTACCATGGTGAGTACGGCGAGTTGCGCCGTGAAGGCTTTTGTACTGGCTACGCCGATCTCCGGGCCGGCATGTGTATAGGCACCAGAATGGGATGCCCGCGCGATGGAAGATCCAACTACATTGAGAATCCCGAATATAAAGGCTCCCTGTTCTTTTGCTTTCTCAATGGCCACCAGGGTGTCTGCTGTTTCACCGCTTTGTGAGATGGCCATGATGATATCTCCTTTATGGATCACCGGATTGCGATACCTGAACTCAGAAGCATATTCAACTTCGACGGGTATGCGGCAAAGTTCTTCAAAAATATATTCCGCCACCAGCCCTGCATGCCAGCTGGTTCCGCAGGCGACCATGATGATGCGGTTCGCGTGCACCAGTTGTGATAAATGATTTTCAACACCGCTCATCACGATGGTTCCTTTTTCTGCATCAAGCCTTCCGCGCAAACAATCATAGATCGTTTGCGGCTGCTCGAATATTTCTTTAAGCATGAAATGATCGTAACCTACTTTTTCAATGGCGGCAAGCTCTATATCAAGCTTCTGGATATAAGGTGTTATTTTTTCGTTGCCGAGGTTCTTAAGGATGAGTTCGCCGGGTTTTAATATTGCGAGTTCATAGTCGTTCACGTAAACTACTTCTTTGGTGTATTCTATAATGGGGGAGGCATCTGAGGCAAGAAAGTGTTCATCTTTCCCAATTCCAATGACCAGTGGACTTCCTTTTCTCGCGGCGATCAGGGTGTCAGGATGTTCTTCTTCGATCAGTACGATCACGTAGGCACCTACCACTCTTTTCAATGCGATGCGCACTGCTTCTTCCAGCGGGCAGTTGTTATTGATCCAAATATCTTCTATAAAATTCAGCAGCACTTCCGTGTCCGTATCACTGGTAAAATGATATCCTTTGTTGATCAGTTCTTTTTTTAGCTGCGTGTAATTTTCAATGATCCCATTGTGGATCATGGCCAACTTGCCCGAGTTAGATAAATGGGGATGTGCATTTCTGTCGCTCGGTTCACCATGTGTTGCCCATCGCGTATGGCCGATGCCGATATGTGCAGGGAGTGCTTTGCCTACCAGCGAGTCTTCCATTTCTGCCACTTTCCCTTTCTTCTTGTAGACCCTGAGCCCGTCACCGTCCAGTAATGCAACGCCTGCGCTATCATAGCCTCGGTACTCAAGTCGTTTCAAGCCTTTGAGAATCACAGGGTATGCTTCGCGGTGACCTGTATATGCAACTATTCCACACATATAAAAATTGTTTTAGCCATTGCAAGATAGAAAATTAGGCCAGCGTAAATTGCAATAGCGTTTCGGATTAGCAAGTCATGAGTAGAAAGTTTTAGCCGCTCGCTAACATTCGTTTTTGATGTTCTTGTTACAACAGGGTTCCCTTTAGAAGCAGATAGGCGCATGAAAAATAGATGACCAGTCCAGTTACGTCAACAAGGGTTGCCACAAACGGAGCGGAAGAAACGGCGGGGTCAGCACCCAGTTTTTTAAGCAGGATCGGAAGCATAGAACCAGTCAGGGTTCCGAGCAGTACAACGCCCAATAAGGATATGCCAACTACAGCAGCGATGAACATATAATATTCGCCGTACAAGTTTGGGAAAATGCCATTCCAGATAATGACCCTTGCAAAACCGATGATGCCAAGCACTGAGCCCAACAATAATCCCGATATAATTTCTCTTCGCATAACTCTCCACCAGTCGTCCAGCGTAAGTTCACCTACAGCCATGGCCTGGATGATCAGTGTGGATGCCTGGGCACCGCTATTTCCGCCACTTGAAATGATCAGCGGAACAAAAAGTGCGAGTACAACGGCTTTTTCGATCTCATGTTCATAATAGCCCATAGCCGTTGCCGTTAGCATCTCGCCGATAAGTAAAACGATGAGCCAGACTACTCTTTTTTTGAATAGCTTTAAAATAGGCATTTCAAGATAGGGTTCGTCGAGCGCTTCGGTACCGCCCATCTTCTGCATGTCTTCACTGAATTCTTCATTCGCTACCCAAAGGATATCATCAATGGTTACGATACCCATCAGGATATTATCATCGTTGACTACGGGCAGTGCCACACGGTTATTCATTTTAAATACCTGGTTGGCCATTTCCTGATCGTCCGTTACATTCAGGGTGATGAAGCGGCCATCGATCAGCTCGCGTACTTTAAGTTCTGGCGGTGACAGGAGAAATTCTCTGATCCGTACGTCGTCAAGCAAAAGTCCCTGTTCATTCACCACGTAGATCACATCCAGGGTTTCAACGTCTTTTCCAAATTTGCGGATATAATTCAGCACATCACTAATGGTCCATTCCTGGTTTACTGCCAGGTAATCGGGCGTCATCATCCTGCCAACACTGCCTTCCGGGTAACCGAGTAAGGCGAGCGTGATTCTCCTTTCCTCTGGCTCGAGCATTTTAAGGAGTTCACGGACCACTTCTACGGGAAGTTCCTCGAGGAAAGCGGTTCTGTCATCTGCGGGCAGGGCATTGAGGAGTTCGGCAGTTTTTAAAGGCGGGAGGTCCTGGATGATTCTTTTCTGAACCGGGAAGTCGAGGATCTTAAACGTGCTTGCAGCCCGATTGGTAGACAGGGAAGCGATGATCTGGACGTCATACTCTTCATTGTCGTTGATCAGGTCACAGACATCGCTGATATTCTGGCTATTCAGGAATTCCTGGATCTCCAGTTTGTCAACCCCGGAGATGACCTCTTCGAACTGATCCTGGATGCTCAAGCTGTTCAGTTCCATAGTTAGTTTTTGTACTGATTTGTAAAAATACTTTATTTGTCAGAGCTTGCTTACATGATACTTCCTTCGTTATTTATTGCCGGGACCCGGGAAAAGGGCAGGGGCGTGTTCACCGCGGAAGATATTTCCAAAAGAACCGTGATTGAAATGTCGCCGGTCATTGTTATGCCAAAACAGGAAAGACTGTTGCTGGACAAAACGGTCTTGTTTTATTATATTTTCGAATGGGGTCCTAAACGCGATAAATGTTGTATGGCACTTGGCTATGTGGCTATGTACAATCATTCCTATAGTTCAAACTGTGAGTATGAAATGGATTTCGATGACGAATATATTACCATCAAAACCGTCAGGCCGATCAAGGCTGGCGAGGAACTAACGATCAATTACAATGGGAAATGGGATAACCGCACCAAGATGTGGTTCGATGTAAAAGAATGATCAATTGTATTTCGAGAAAATGTCAATGACCTGTTGGCGATAGTGACCTCCGAACAAAAGGAGATGGGCCAGCAGGTGGTAGAGTTGAAAAATGTCAAGCCGTTCCGAGTATCCTGCTTGCAGGGGATGCGCTTCCTGATAGGCGTGATAAAAGGATTCGTCAAATCCCCCAAAAAGTCTGGTTATAGCTAAGTCCATTTCCCGGTGGCCATAAAATGCCGAGGGATCAAAAATCGCAGCCTGACCCGTTTCATAAACCAAAAAATTGCCTTTCCACAGATCGCCATGGAGCAGTGCCGGTTTTTCTTCCGGGATCAGGGACGAGAGTCGGCTGCAGAATGATTCGGCGAGGTGGACCACTGAGCTGTCCAAAAGTTTATTTTTTTCGGCCTTATAAACCAGGGGCATGATTCGCTCTG
>JANMHK010000319.1:0-5869 GCA_031375135.1 Sphingobacteriales bacterium
TTGAAGGGCTATATAGATGTGGTATTCCTGGGTATCGACGAGCCGTTGATAGAATCTTTTCACCAGGTCCTTGTCCAGCAAGTGTTCAACCCGGTAATCTTTCAAAGCCTGCTGGTATTCTTTGTCTTCGAGTATCTGCCAGACCAGCCGGTTTCCCGCCAGTTTGATATTTATTTTGAGGTCTTCCGCGGTAGGAAGGTGTTTCGAAGCCTTCAGGCGGGCATCTGTTTCTGCATAGCGGGCTACTTCGGTTAGGAAAAAAACCAGGTAGGTGAACAATTGCCGGGACTGCTCGAGGTGTTTCTCAAGTATTGCAAGCGCCTGCGAAACGTTAATCATCGGGTCGGTATTCTCAACCGCGTAAATCGTTTGCATCACCTTAACTCGGATATTTCTTCTGCTTATCATACCTGAAAGAGCTTATTCGGCCGCAAAGATAGTGGGAAAACAGCCAGCGATTAGAAATGATGTATGAAAAAATGGCATAGGCAGCAAATGGTTTTCCTGACAGGTATCAACAGTTTTGCGTCGAAAAAGCCATATTCCTGCCAAGTTTTCCCTGTTTTAACAAGTGGTACAATATTCGTTTACATTTGCGAGCCTGTTATCCTTACGGTAACGGCAATAATTTCAACTACCAATCAATTTAAAAAAAATCTTACGCTATGGCTAAGAAGTTAAACATTACCCCGCTTCATGACAGGGTGATCGTACAGGCAGCGCCCGCTGAGGAAAAAACAGCTGGCGGTATCATTATTCCTGATACAGCAAAGGAAAAACCCCAACGTGGAACTGTAGTAGCAGCTGGTCCTGGTAAAAAGGATGAGCCAATGACAGTAAAAAATGGTGATAATGTACTTTATGGCAAATATGCCGGTACGGAGATCACGATAGAAGGTAAGGACTACCTGATCATGAGAGAGTCAGATATTCTGGCCGTCGTCTAATTTCCTGCGTTTTTGCAGTAAAACAAAATCTCTAATTAACAAATCTAGTTTGTATGTCTAAACAATTATTCTTCAATACGGACGCCCGCAGTAAGATGAAAAGGGGTGTTGACGTTCTCGCCAACGCGGTTAAAGTAACCCTTGGACCAAAAGGACGTAACGTGGTTCTCGAAAAGAAATTCGGTTCACCTTCAGTGACTAAAGATGGTGTTACCGTTGCTAAAGAAATTGAATTGGAAGATCCCATTGAGAACATGGGTGCCCAAATGGTGAAAGAAGTAGCTTCCAAAACTGCCGATGTTGCAGGTGATGGTACCACAACGGCTACTGTTCTTGCCCAGTCTATCATTACAGAAGGACTGAAAAACGTTGCAGCTGGTGCTAATCCAATGGATCTGAAACGTGGAATCGACAAAGCTGTTGATCTTGTTGTTGCCAATTTGAAGAAACAATCTCAAACAGTTGGCAACGATACCAAAAAGATCGAGCAGGTTGCCAGTATTTCTGCCAACAACGATGCAGAGATTGGTAAGCTGATCGCTGAAGCGATGCAGAAAGTGGGTAAAGATGGTGTGATCACTGTTGAAGAAGCCCGCGGTACTGAAACCAGCATCGAACTGGTAGAAGGTATGCAATTCGATCGCGGTTATATCTCTCCCTATTTCGTGACCAATGCGGATAAAATGGAAGTTGAATTACAGGCTCCGTATATCCTGATCTACGACAAGAAGATCTCTGCGATGAAGGACATTCTCCATATCCTGGAGAAAGTGGCTCAGCAAGGTGCTCCGTTGGTGATTATTTCTGAAGACCTGGAAGGTGAAGCACTGGCCACACTGGTGGTTAACAAACTTCGTGGCACGTTGAAAGTTGCTGCTGTTAAAGCCCCGGGCTTTGGCGACAGGAGAAAAGAAATGCTGCAGGATATCGCTACCCTTACAAAAGGACTGGTGATCAGCGAAGATCAGGGTTACAAACTGGAGAACGCAGACCTTGCGTATCTCGGTCGTGCTGAAAGGATCACCATTGATAAAGACAATACGACTATCGTTGGTGGTAAAGGCAAGAAAGAGGATATCAATGCCAGGATCAGCCAGATCAAATCTCAGATTGAAAGTACTACTTCAGATTACGATAAAGAGAAACTCCAGGAACGTTTGGCTAAGTTGAGTGGCGGTGTTGCCGTTCTCAATGTTGGTGCTGCTACTGAAGTTGAAATGAAAGAAAAGAAAGACCGTGTTGACGATGCCCTCCACGCAACTCGTGCTGCTGTGGAAGAAGGTATCGTTCCGGGCGGTGGTATCGCTTATATCCGTGCGATCGAAGCACTGGATAAGGTTAAAGGTGAAAACTTCGACGAAACAACTGGTATTGCCATCGTTCGCCGTGCTCTTGAAGAGCCACTGCGCACTATTGTTGGCAACGCGGGAATCGAAGGTTCCATCGTGGTACAAAAAGTTAAAGAAGGTAAAGCTGATTACGGATACAATGCCCGCACAGACAAGTATGAGAACTTGTTGAAAGCTGGTGTTATCGATCCTACTAAAGTTAGCCGTGTCGCGCTGGAGCATGCTGCTTCAATCGCTGGTATGTTGCTGACCACTGAGTGTGTGATCGCCGACAAACCCAAGAAAGAAGAGCCTGCTCATAATCATGGCGGCGCTCCTGGAATGGGCGGAATGGACTACTAAAAAAAAGGCCCCGGTTTACCGGGGCCTTTTTTATAATGTGATAAATGTAATAAATGTGTGGAATGTGGTAAATTATTCTGCGAACTGCTGAGACAATGCGTTCGATACCACTTTAAATTCTCCGTTCCGATGCTTGATCACATACACATTGTTTAATGCGCGAATATTGGGGTTAGAATAGTGTTTTTCGTTGTAGGGCTTGATCAGGTCATTTTCTTCCTCCACGTTGCCTTTTTCGTCTACTAATATTCCAACAACCCGATAACTGAAATGCCAGGGGTTCATGTCCTCCGTTGAACCGCCTGAGTTGAAGGTGTCATTGAATCCTTCAAAGATCAATTCATTGGGAAAATTTTCCTGGTCGTGCAATAGGTTGGTGATGTCTACCGCCTTGTGTAATTTGGGATCATCGTGGACAATGCCGCTATCCCAGATCATTTCTCCGTTTAGGAAGATCACGAGGCGGTTGTCAACATTGCCGATCTTAATCCAGTATTCTTTTTTCATTGTGTTGAGTTTTTGATGCTTCAAATTGCTTTTGTACTGTAAAATTGATGCAACAAGCCGTAAATGGTAATGATCAATGTTTGCCGGACGACTGATCTTGATTAGGTATATATTTAGCAGAATGAAAAATTCGTTTTATGGAACCCGTTAATCCGGATATTGCCAGGGCAAGAACACTGGATGCTGCTTTTTATCATGATCAACAGTGGCTAACCCGCGCCAGGGAAGAGATTTTTGTTCCATCCTGGCAGTTCATCGGGGATGAGTCCCTTGTTCCCGGGATAGGTAGTTGTCACCCTTTCAGCCTGCTCCCCGGGCTTCTAAACGAGCCCCTGTTATTAACCCGTGACGAAGAAGGCATTCATTGTATGCCCAATGTATGCACCCACCGGGGGAATCTCGTAGTGCGTGAAAGTTGCACTCAGCCGCAACTCCGCTGCACATACCATGGCAGACTGTTCTCCCTGAATGGCAAATTCCGCTCTATGCCGGAGTTCAAAGAAGTCGTGGGTTTTCCTACAGCGGCAGATGATCTCAGATCTTTACCAGTTTTCAAATGGGGTTCGCTGCTTTTCAGTTCCCTGGCCGGAGGTATTGACCATAAAAGTTTCCTGGGTGATATGATCGATCGTGTAGGGTGGTTGCCGATGAATGAATTTAAACTCATCCCGGAGCGATCACGGGAGTTCGTGGTCAAGGCAAATTGGGCATTGTATTGTGAAAACTACCTGGAAGGGTTTCATATCCCCTTTGTTCATGCCGGCCTGAATGCCGTAATCGATTATGGTAACTATACAACTGAATTATACAGCCATTCAAATCTGCAGCTCGGTATCGCGAAAGACGAAGAAGATTGTTTTGACCTGCCACCAGCTTCGCCCGACTACGGAAAAAAGGTAGCCGCATACTATTTTTTTGTATTCCCCAATATGATGTTCAATTTTTATCCCTGGGGACTGTCTGTAAATATCGTTGAGCCTAACGGTATTGAACAAACGAAAGTGCGGTTTATTACCTATGTTTGGAAAGAAGACAAGTTCAATACGGGCGCAGGTTCAGATCTTGACACGGTAGAATATGAAGACGAAGAAGTAGTGGAGCAAGTGCAGCGGGGCGTAAAATCGAGGTTCTATTCCCATGGCAGGTACTCGGTAACACGTGAACAGGGTACCCATCATTTTCATATGATGGTGAGCAGGTTTTTAAAACTCTAATGGCAGAATAAGATATGACGCAGGCTCTACCGAGAACAATAGGTTTTAAAACTGTCCTTTCCCTTGTAGTTGGTTCCGTGATTGGCGCGGGGATCTTCATCAGACCTGCAGAGATGGCTGCCTTGCTTGGCTCCCCATCGCTTATCATGCTCGCCTGGGTAGTGGCTGGTCTGTTCACCATGCTTTCTGTGATGGTGCTGGCAGAAATGACCGCGATGTTGCCCGAAGAAGGTGGCCAATATGCATTGATGCGGATTATCTATGGCGATTTCTGGGGCTACCTTTTTGGATGGGCTTCTTTTGCCGTGATCAACTGCGCCGCCACTGCCGCCCTGTCATTTATCTTCTCCCAATACCTTGAATACTTTATACCACTTCCCTCGTTCTCCAGGGCGGTTGAACAATCCGTGTTTATTCATATCCCTTTACTCGGTACAGTTTTTCCGCTTGAAAAATTCGGGGTAAAATGCTGCAGCATTATCCTCTTATGTGTGTTCACTGTAATATCCTATAGAAGTACAAAATCTGGTGGCCGCCTCCAGGCGATTTTTACGGCAGCTAAACTCTTTGCCATCATGATCCTGATAGCAGGATTTGTTTCCGGTCAGGCAGGGTCCATTCATAAGATGACCACGGCTTCGCTGATCATTCAGCCGGGAGGACTCGCCCTTATACTCGCTATGGCCGCCGCGATCAATGGTGCACTAGCGGCATACGACGGCAGCAGTAACATGCTGAATGTGGCAGGGGAAATTAAAGACCCGGGCCGGACAATTCCCCGGGGACTTTTTTGGGGCATGCTGATTTGCATTGCTCTTTATATGACAGTAACACTTGGCATGATGTACGTGTTAAACATTGATGATATGGCGGTCTCCGAACTCGTGGCAAAAGATGCAGCCTTACAGTCGTTTGGAACCATTGGGGCAGGCCTTGTGGCATTTTTCATTGGACTGTCTGTGATTGGAGCGATGAATGCATGTATTTTGACACCACCGCGACTGACATTTGCCATGGCCAGGGACCGTAAGTTCTTTAAATCTGCAGGCCTGATCCATCCCAAATTCAACACGCCGGGGAATGCGATGATCTTTCATTTGATCTGGACCATCCTGCTCACCTTATCCGGCTCCTTCATTATGCTGACCGATATGTCAATCTTTATCGTGTGGGTCTTCAATCTTTTTTTTACCGCTGGTCTTTTTATTCTTCGTAAAAGAATGCCCGATGCCCACCGTCCCTACAAGGTCTGGGGATATCCCTGGATACCGATTTTGGTGTTTGTGGGTAGTCTGATTTTTCTGGTACTTATTATCATCAAAGACGTTAGCAACTATTTTTCAGGCACATCTAATGTGGTCAATTCATTATCTGCCCTGGTGCTTACAGCCATGGGTATTCCGCTCTATTATTATTTTAAATGGAGTAACAAGAAAAAAACTGGTACAGCGAAACTGGTTGAAGTGTAATGAATATTATTGTTCGGCAAATTCCAGAACAGGGTCATTCA
>JANMHK010000325.1:0-13293 GCA_031375135.1 Sphingobacteriales bacterium
AAAACGCACTCTCTGATTCCACATAAACACCATAACTACCGATAGGACTAAAAGGAAGACCTGATTCGTCGATTCCGATAAAGTTGCCCCATATGTTGACAACACCGCCATTTCCCGCAGGAGCACTAAGTACAATTCCCCTGGCGGCGTCATAAATCGCCAGACCGGAAATCGACACATTTCCATTGTTCACATCAATTGCGTCAATGCCCGGAGCAGAGATGCTTACTACAATTGTTCTTCCGTTGATAGGACCGGCAGCTGCACCTGGCTGGCTGAACCCTTCAATGTTCACTGCACTGTTGACCACCAGGGTGGAAGACAGGGTGATCAGGGTAGTGCCAGAAAGGTTGAATTTAATATTATCTGTACCCGGTAATGCGTTGGCATCAACAAGAGCCTGCCTAAGGGTACCAGCACCAGCATCTGCACTACTGGTAACTGTGAAGTCGGCACCAAACAGGGTGGTACTCAACAAAAGAACGGTAGCGACTAAAATGGACCGGGTAGAATTTTTCTTCATAAAAATCTGTTAGCTATAAAATAATGGATAAGTAATGATCTTATCAACAGGAACGGAATTAATATAGCTTTTCAGTAGAGGATATAAGATTGGATAGGTGAAGTTAGGGTATAGGGTTCAAATACTAAAAAAATTTAGGTAGCAAAATCCAATCTTTTGTATTAAGTCTGAGGCGGTTATGCCATATTCTGAGTATTCCGAACGGGCAAGGTCACCTGCCATTCCGTGGAGGTAAACCGACAGCTTAGAAGCAGCTTCCGGATGGTATCCCTGGGCCAGAATTCCGGTGACCATTCCCGTTAGCACATCGCCCGTACCGGCCTTGGCCATACCAGCGTTTCCGGTTGGATTGAAATATCCTTTCCCGGAAGGTGTGGCCAAAAAACTGTACCTGCCTTTCAAAATGATATAGATGCCGAAGCGCGCAGCTATCTCCAGAGCCGCTTCAATGCGGGCTTGATGATGGTCAAACCGTCCAAATAACCGTTCAAACTCCCTGATATGGGGTGTAATAATGGTTCCCTCAGGGATCCTGTCCTGCCACCCTTGCATGGCAATGATATTTAGTGCATCAGCATCGAGCACCAGGGGTACCCTTTTTTCTTCCAGTAACTGGCTGATCATTTTGGAGGTTTCGGGCGATTTTCCAAGACCCGGACCTGCGCCGATGGCCTGAAAATCCCCCAGATTGTCGGGCAAATGTTCCAGGATGGCTTGATTGTCGTCCGGAGAACAGATGGCCTCTGGGTGGGCGCCCTGCAATAAGTCCAGGCCGCAGGCGGGTACACGGCAAACCAATTTACCCACTCCGGAGCGCAGGCAGGCACCTGAGGCCAGTAGGGCTGCACCCATCATGCCCTTGCTTCCGCATAACAGCAAGGCGGTCCCGTGGGTGCCTTTATGTGAAAATTTCTTTCGGGGGATGAGTAAACGTTGAATGTCACCCATTTCTGTGAGCTCAATTCTGGTTTCAGTTTGCGCGTAGTATTTCGCGGAAAGCCCTATATCCAGCACCGACCAATCACCGAGGAAGTCTTCATTTTCCGGCATGAAGAAACACAGTTTGGGAGACTGGAAGCTGAGGGTGTAGCTCGCCTGGACCACGCTGGCAGATCCGGAGGGTTCATCTGCTGCTAAACCAGTGGGGAGGTCAATAGCTATGACCTGAGTCTGCCAGCTATTGACGAGGTCGACCCACTCTTTATGTATGCCTTCCAAAGGCCTGTTCTGCCCCGTCCCTAATACAGCATCAATGATCCAGGTTTCTTTTCCCGGAAATGCGGGTAGATCTTCTTGTTGACGAATGAGTTTGCACTCAATGCCGGAACTTTGTAATCTTTCAAAATTGCTCCGGCAATCTTCTGACACGGCTCCCGATACCAGTTGATAGATCGTAATGTCCTTTCCCTGTTGCTTAAGTAATCGCGCAATGGCAAATCCATCGCCGCCATTATTGCCCGTGCCGGCGAAAATCATGAACGAGTTTCCATGAATATGTTCTTTAATAAATTGGGTGCAGACAAGTGCTGCCCGTTCCATTAAACCGATGGAGGGGATGGGTTCGTTGTCAACCGTGTAACGGTCCCATTGCCTGATTTGCACGGCGGAAAATATTTTCATGCTTATGTAAAAATAAGCAATCACTCATCACCTGCGATAGCTTCATAATTACCGAACGCGGTGTAGAGTTTTTTAGCGTCGTAGATGCGGCGATTATATTTGTTGCCAAGGATGATAACAGTAGCGGAATCATCAACCAGCCTGGTAAATACGGTATTGTTACCGTGCCACCAGCCATTGTGATAGATGATCTTCTTATTATTGGGGTATAGGTATAACCGCCATCCAAGTCCATAATTTTTTACGCCGGGTTTCTCAAAACTGTAACCCTGGTAAGCAGCATTCAGTGTTTCTGGTTTAAAAAGACCACCACTGCTCAACCCAATATCCCATTTCAAGAGATCCCTGGCGGTACAATAAATGTTCTTATCTCCGTATACTACATCCAGGTAGGTAAAGGATTCTTTCTGGTTTCTCCAGTTATAAGATGGCAATACCTGGTTCTCCAATTCCGGCGTGTATACGAAACTGTTATCCATTTTCAGAGGTTCAAAAAAGCGTTTAGCCAGAAACTCTTTGTAACTGAGGCCACTCACTTTTTCTATGATCAGTGCGAGAAGAGCATAGTTCGTGTTGCAATAGGTGAAACTCCTGTCGGGACGACCAACATTCAATTGATCCTTTTTTGAGATCATGAAATTGAGCACATCCTGGTTGGTTACCGGAGTATGTCTGTCCCAGCCTTTCTCTTCCATCACGTGTACATAATTTGGAAGACCGCTACGATGGTTAAGCAATGTTTTTATGGTAACGCCGGGGTAGTTGAACCCAGCTAAATAGACCGAGACTTCGTCGTCAAGATTCAGTTTCCCTTCTTCCCATAATTTGAGGATGGCCATGGCCGTAAATGTTTTCGATACGGAAGCCAGGTGGAAAGGGGTATTCATGTCAAGACTGTCCTTGTTCTCAAAAGATTTGAAACCCGCATATTTTTCATACACGATCTGGCCGTTTTTGGCAACGATCATCGCGCCGTTGAAACCAGACCTTTTCAGGTATAGATCATAAAATGATTCAGAAACTTTATAGTACTTATTAAAGACTGCCTTTGGAAGCGTAGATGAGGAACCAACACCTTCCGGCACTAATGCATGCTGTGCTTTCTCGACGATCCGTTTATCCGAAGTGCCGAAACATCCGGATAATAATAGGATGGCCAGTGCGGATATTATTAAGTTTTTCATCTGGTATATCTGGATAGTTGTGATTCACTAAGTTAGAAACTATTAATTTCGCTGCAAACTATTGTAACACATTTTTATGCCCGACGCCAAACCCACAAGCTACCCAAAGGAGAAAATCAACATTCTTTTCCTTGAGAACATCAGTGATACAGCCGTAAAACAGTTTCGTGATGCTGGCTATACCAACGTGAAAAAACTTGGCGGGGCCTTAAGTGAAGAACAATTGATCAATGAGATCAAGAACATCCACTTACTCGGCATTCGCTCTAAAACACAGATCACGGGCCGTATACTTGAACAGGCAAGCAAACTTCAGGCCATAGGTTGTTTTTGTATTGGTGTTAATCAGGTTGATCTGAAAACAGCCACTCACAAAGGCGTTGCGGTTTTTAATGCACCTTATAGCAATACCAGATCAGTGGCGGAACTGGTCATTGGAGCGTCTATTATGTTGATTAGGCGCATTCCGGATAAAAACAGGTTTGCACACGAAGGCCTATGGCAGAAAGAAGCAAAAGGCAGTTATGAGCTTAGGGGTAAAACACTGGGCCTGATCGGTTACGGAAATATAGGAACACAGGTTAGTATACTGGCAGAATCAATGGGCATGCGCGTGAAGTTTTTTGATGTGGTGACCAAGCTTCCATTAGGAAATGCTGAAGCTTGTAAAACACTGAAAGAGCTGGTAAGTACATCGGATATCATATCGCTTCATGTTCCGGAAACGCCTCATACTAAGAACCTTATCAACAAGAACCTCTTAAAAAACTTCAAGAAAGGATCCATCCTGCTTAACTATGCAAGAGGTGAAGTGGTAGATATCGATGCGTTGGCAAAAGCTTTGGAATCAGGACAGCTCGGTGGTGCGGGTATTGACGTTTTCCCATGGGAACCAGAAAAGAATGGAGATGTTTTTACTACAGCCCTTCAAGGATTGCCCAATGTATTATTGACTCCTCATATCGGGGGATCAACGGAAGAGGCGCAGCAAAATATTGGTGTGGATGTAAGCAATAAGCTGTTCAGTTATCTGGAGATGGGAATAAGTACGGGGTCACATTCTATTCCCGAACTGGCCCTGCCCCCTCAGGAAGGCACCCACAGAATCCTTCATATCCATAAGAACGTACCCGGTGTACTTTCTTCCATCAACAACAGCCTGGCCAGTAAGAATATAAATATCCTTGCACAGTATCTCAAAACCAACGATAATATTGGTTACGTGGTACTGGACGTAGATAAGAAGATCTCTTCGAATGCTTTCAGTTTGCTGAAAGAAGTTAAGGAAACGATTAAAGTACGAATGCTGTATTAATGGCAAATATTGAGATGATCCTCAGGTCGTTTGACCTGAACCCTTTCGTTTACGAGGCCCGGATATTCGGGAGCGGACTGATCCATTCCACTTATATGGTTAGTCGTGACGGAGAACCCATCTATATCCTGCAACGGGTTAATCACCATGTATTCAAGGTGCCAGAGGACATTGCCCATAATCTGCGCATCATTGGGATTTTTCTTAAAGCCAATCAGCCCGACTATGCATTTACCAGTCCAATTCCGGACAAGGAAGGAAAGGACTATGTGATGGATGAAGGCAACTATTACAGACTTTATGCTTTTGTTCCTGATACCCACACGGTTGACCATTGCGAGAAACCAGAACAGGCATATGAAGCTGCTTTTCAATTTGGGAAATTCACGGCTGTACTAGCCGAACTCAGAACAGACATGCTCAGGTACACCATACCTGGATTCCATGACCTCACCAACAGGTATAATCAGTTCCTGGAAGCCCTGCAAAAAGGAGATACAGCGCGTATCGCTGACACAAAAAAGCTTGCCCGGTTCCTGCTTGACAGAGATAGTATCGTAGAACGGTACCAGCATATCCAGGACGATCCCTATTTTAAGAAAAGAGTCACCCACCACGATACCAAGATTAGTAACGTACTTTTCGATGATTCAAACAAAGGTGTTTGCGTGATCGATCTGGATACCGTCATGCCCGGTTATTTTATCAGTGATCTGGGCGACATGATCCGAACCTATGTATCTCCGGCTACCGAGGAAGAATCTGATATGCAGAAAGTAACCATTCGTCAGGATTTTTTCAAGGCGATTTTTCAAGGGTATAACGACCAAATGGGTGCTAAACTTTCCGAAAAAGAAAGATCATCGTTTGTCTATTCCGGGAAATTCATGATCTATATGCAGGCCCTTCGTTTCTATACCGATCATTTGAATAATGATGTCTACTACGGTGCGAAATATGAAAATCATAACCTTGTACGTGCCAATAACCAGATCAAACTGCTGACTGAGTTAGAACTGGTAGAGAAAGATCTGAATCGACTCGTTTAACCTTCGCCGGATATCGGTCATGCAGGTCAGTTTTTTTTAGGTGGGCTCACCCTGGTAGTATCACTGTAGAGTATGGGCACGTTATATTTTCCCACCTCCAATACGGTGCCAGGTAGTTTAGCTTTTACTGATGCCATGCTTGTTGAGTCAACTGACGTTTGAAATAGATAGAGCTTCTTCAGTTTTATCAGTGAACCCAGAGCTAAAATCCCAACTCCCGTAACCTTTGTGCCGCGGAGGTTTAGGGATGCAAGGCTTGTGAGTTTTGCAATTTGCGTCAATGCACTATCAGTAATGGAACTGCCAGCCAAACTTAACCGCTGGATATTCTTCATCCCGGCGAAGTAGTTGATGGACGCGTTATTCACCTTAGTTCCTTCAGCTTTTAGTTCATAAACCTGTTCTGAAATTCCGGCAAGTGACTTCCAGATTTGTTCACTTGAGTCTATAAGATTGATCAGGTTAACGGACACTAATTGAGAACCCGCAGCAACAGGAACGATCACCGCACCTGCTTTTCTTAATTGCTCCACCATGGCTGCAGGTGCCACGCTAACCTGGGGAAGGCTTTCTGCAACAAGAGTTTCTTCTGTTTCACCTGCACTTTCAAGTTTCGCTAGTGTTTTTTTGATCTGATCATTCTGAGGAATATCTTTCACTTTGGCCGTAAAATTACCGCCGTTTTTGATCCACCAATCAATGAGTGAAATTTGATCTTTAGTCAATTGCCCTTTTTCTTTTGGCGGCATATGCTCTTCATCATCCGGCGGCAACATAATTCTTGTCAGCATTACTGCATCATCCGGCTGCGCTGCGATCACTTCTCCGTTTTTACCGCCTTTTCTGATAAATGCTTCCGAATCAAGCCGGAGTTTGCCTTTCTGCTTGTCGGCACCATGGCAACCGACGCATTTTTGTTGCAGGATTGGGTCGATGACCTCTTTATAAGCCAGTGCCTCCTGGGCATTGGCTAGCGGTTTAAAGGCCATCGGCGCCACACTGGATCCAAACAGAAACCCTGAACCGTGAGTAAGCGAAGCGCCGTAGTGCCCCGTGAAAAGCAGGCAAATCATAACCGAAAAGGAAAGATATATAGGCCTGCGACCTTCAATTTTTTTCGCAACCAGAAACCAGAAATACACGGATACCAGGGCGAGCGCGAGCCCGGAGTTTCGATGTCTTTCCAGGGATTCCGTATCGTAATCATTCTGCCAGGAAAGAAAGAAGCCGGTTGCAACAGATACAACTGCGGCCATTGTACCCAGCATGAAAATCGGTTTTAATGCTGGGAGAAAACGTTTGTCGTTTCGATACAGGCCCCACCAGTATAGCATTAAGCCGAGCACGAGGAATCCAATCGGCAAGTGTACGAACAAGGGGTGAAGCCTTCCAATAAAATTCATCGGCTAGATCTTTTTCTGCAAATTTTCTTCCTATCCATAATTATTCACTATGCAACGATCTCCTTGATCAGTTTTCCATGAACATCCGTGAGCCTGAATTGACGGCCCTGGAACTCATAAGTGAGTTTCTCGTGATCAAAGCCAAGTTGCTGTAAGATGGTAGCCTGAATATCATATACAGATACTTTGCCTTCAACAGGATTGTATCCGATCTCGTCTGTTTCACCGTGGCTATAACCTTTTTTAATACCACCGCCGGCCATCCACATGGAGAACGCGTCGGAATGATGATCCCTTCCCGTCCACATATTCTGTTTGCCATCACGATTCTCCTGCATGGGTGTTCTGCCAAATTCTCCGCCCCAGACCACGATCGTTTCTTCCAGCAGGCCCCTTTGTTTCAAATCGAGTAGAAGTGCCGTCATAGCTTTATCTACTTCACGACATTTATTAATCAGTCCGATACCTAGCGAACCATCCGGCCCCGTGCCGTGCATGTCCCAGCCCCAGTCGAACAACTGTACGAAACGCACACCTTTTTCAACCAGTTTTCGGGCGAGCAGGGCATTGTTTGCGAATGCAGTTTCACCGGGTTTGGTACCATACATATCATGGATATACTGTGGCTCGTCGCTGATGTCCATAACCTCGGGTACGGTCACCTGCATTTTAAAGGCCAGTTCGTATTGTGAAATGCGGGAGAGCGTTTCAGGGTCGCCAAATTCTTCGTAGCTGGATTGATTTACTTTATTGATAGCATCTATCGAAGCTTTCTTTAAGTCCCGGTCCATGCCTTTTGGATCATTGATAAACAGAACGGGATCGCCTGAAGATCTGCATTGAATGCCTTGATAAACGGACGGGAGGAAACCACTTCCCCAAACGCTTTTGCCTGCGTCTGGGTTTGCACCGCCTGATGTGAGCACCATGAATCCCGGCAGATTGCTATTCTCCGTTCCAAGGCCATAGGTTACCCACGAACCCATAGATGGTCTGCCTAGTCGTGCTGACCCGGTATGCAACAATAATTGCGCGGGAGCATGATTGAACTGGTCAGTGTTTACTGCTTTCAGTATACTCACTTCATCAGCCATGGTTTGAAAATGGGGCAGGTTATCAGATAACCAAAGCCCACTTTTTCCATATTGTGCAAACTTTGCCTGAGGACCAAGTAGGGTGGGAACGCCACGTATAAAAGCGAATTTCTTTCCTTCAATAAATGAAGCAGGACAATTCTGCCCGTGCATTTTCTGGAGCACCGGTTTATAGTCGAACAATTCTAATTGGGAGGGTGCACCTGCCATGTGCAGGAAGATGACTGATTTTGCTTTCGCAGGAAAATGAGGAGCCTTTGGAATGAGCGGATTGTTAGCGTCGAAAGAAGCAGCGGGCTTCTTTTTCCCGCCAAACAAATCGCAGCCTTCCAGGAAGGATCCCAGTGCCATCATACCAATACCCGTTCTGCATTCCTTAAGAAAATGCCTGCGCGTTGTATATTCCAAACTGCGATAGCGGGCTTCCTGAAAAAGTTTATCTGTTTGATTCATGATTAGGGTTTGGTGATCACTTCGTCCAGGTTCATGATACTATGCACGGCAACGACCATGGCCGCTGTTTGAGGGTTGTTGTGTTCGTCTTGCAATCCGGTCATCTCACAGGTCTTATCCGCATCATTCTTAAAGCCAGTTAAGGCCTGTCTATAGAGGGCTGTTAGGGCTTCAAGTTTGTCTTTCGAAGGAACCCTGCCTACTGCTCTTCTATACGCTTCAGCGATCGCTTGGTCCGGATCCTTAAATTCTTCCATCAATGAAAAGCTGAACTGCCTGGAGATATCGAGATAGGCATAATCGTTCATCAGTGTCAGGGCTTGCAATGGCGTATTGGTTCTAATCCGTCTGGCTGAACATACTTCACGTGCAACGGCGTCGAAGTTCAACATGGAAGGGTAGGGAGAAGTTCTTTTCCAATACACATAGAGTGCCCTGCGATACTTGCTTTTATCTGAGTCTGTATGCCATTTTTCATTTCCGCTGTAGGGTGAATCCCAGATGCCTTCGGGCTGCCAGGGCATGGAAGAAGGGCCATACATATCATGATCTAAGGCACCACTCACTTCCAGGGCCTGGTCGCGCAATTGCTCTGCGCTGAGACGCACACGAGGTCCGCGTGCATAATACTTGTTGAACGGGTCTTTCTCCAGTCCTTGCGGAGTTATTTTTCCATCTTGTTTATAGGTAGACGATAGCACAATATAACGGATGAGTTTTTTTACGCTCCATTGTTGGTCGTGCATGAAGTTATAACTCAGGTAGTCAAGTAACTCAGGATGGGTAGGTGGGATTCCTTGTGTGCCCATATCTTCAAGGGTTTCAGCAAGTCCCTGCCCGAATAACTGTTCCCATACCCGGTTGACCATAGCCCTTGAAGTGAGCGGATTATTTTTATCGGTCATCCATTTAGCGAGGCCAAGCCTGTTAGCTGGAGCGCCTGCTGGCATAGGATTGAGCGAGGCTGGAACAGCAGGTTCCACGCGTTTTGTTTTTGCCATCCAGTTTCCCCTTTCGAACATATACGTATTGCGGTGCATGTCGTCCGGATTTTCGATCATGATGGGCGTGGTAATGGCATCACCTTTTGAGATCAGGTGGAAATAAGTGGCCACCGCACTATCATATCCGGGTTTATCGTGGCCGGGAAGTTTATTGGTGAACGATAGCCAGTCGATCGTAAGGCCGTTATCATCTTTCTTTAACGATTTTGATGAGTAGGCGAAAAACAAATCGTGTTTGCCTTTGGTGTCGGTGATATCCACTTCATGCAGCATCCAGCCCTTATCGGCCAGCGGCAAACTGAACGTAGTCAGCACGGGACCCCTTACACTATCCGAACGTATCTCCAGGCGGCCGTCCGAAACAGGAGTTCGGAACCTCAGCAGGAGGCGTTTTCTTCCGGTCAGTTCAACATCACGGAAACGCGCAAACGAAAAGTTCCGCATGCCCAGCCATTTGGTGTCTACCAATGCTGCGTTAATCATCGAATCGGCGCGCAGGCTGTTGATGGCGGGTTGCCTTGTTTTTACAAAATTGACGACTCGTTTCGAATCTTCTGCGGAGAGATTGGCCGATGCCCATTGGTTCAACTCCGTGAATTTTGTGCTGTCGTCTTTTTTGAATTCGTAGAGCAGGGGATATTCTCCAAAGCTGTCTTCGTCACGGGAGTTGTTGAAGAATGCCATGAACTTATAATACTCTTCGTTGCGGAAAGGATCGTATGGGTGGCTATGGCATTGCACGCAGGCGAATGTAGTTCCCAGCAAAACTTCCCAGGTAGTGTTCACTCGGTCCAGCACTGCGGCGGTTCTGAATTCCTCATTGTCGGTACCACCCTCATCGTTGGTCATGGTGTTCCTGTGGAATGCAGTCGCAAGTAATTGGTCATTGGTTGGGTTCGGCAATAAATCACCCGCGATCTGTTCTGTGAGGAAAACATCATAGGGCTTATCCTTATTGAATGCATTGATCAGCCAGTCGCGGTAGCGCCAGATTCGGCGTACATCATCCCGTTCATAGCCCTTGGTATCTGCGTAACGAGCCAGGTCCATCCACATGCCGGTCCATTTCTCGCCGTATGCGGGGAGCGATAAAAGTGTATCTACTAAGTTTTGGTAAGCGGCAGGGGATTCATCATTCAAAAATTTATTTGCGATGGCGTTGGGTGCGGGCATACCAATGATATCAAGGGCAGCGCGGCGTAAGAGGGTAGGTTTATCCGCCAAAGGCGAAACGGGCAGGTCTTTATCCTTTAGTTTATCGAGAATGAAATAATCGATATCGTTCGAAACCCAATCGTTTTTAGTGGCCGGTAATAATCCAAATAGCCAGCCTTTAGGTTTCGGTAGTTCAGGTTTTTGAACTACGGTATAGGCCCAGTGATCGCCCCATTTGGCACCTTGCTTTACCCATTTGGTAAGGATATCGATGTCTTCATCGGAGAGTGGATCTTCTTTATAAGGCATGCGCTCTTCAGGATCATGAATGGAAAGCCGGCGGATCATTTCTGAGGCGCCCGGGTCACCGGGAACGATGGCGGGTTTCCCTGATTCGGTAGGAGCGAGCGCATCGCTGCGGAATAGCAGGCCGAAACCCGCTTTTTTCTTCACGCCACCATGGCAGGTGATGCATTTTTTATTGAAAATGGGTTTTACCTGGGTATTGTAATCGATCTCCGGAGCGAAGATGAAAGAGTACCCTGCAATGCCAATTCCAATCAGCAGCACGGTAATGAAAATCTTATTCTGTAAAAATCCAGTCATAGTAGTCAGGGATTAAATATAAGAAATTCAGTCCTGATTTTCCTGTTCCAGTTGGTCTATAATTGCGCGCATGTTACGCACTTCCTGTTCGTCAAGGCCGGTTTGGACGAGTTGCTCGTTCATGAACTCGTTGATGTGCTGCATGGAACTTGAAATGGATATTCTGGCCGATGAATGAAATTCCCGAGCGCCCGTTTTTTCTGCAATTTCCTTCAGGTTGCCTGCACGAAGACCAGAGCCGGGCATGATGATGATGCGATCATCCGCCTGATCAACCAGTGCTGCAAGGATATCTAATCCTTCGGTTACCCCAGGCCGTAAGCCTGATGTCAGGATGCGTTCGCAACCGCAGGCGATCACATCTTCCAATGCTTTAACCGGATCATTCACGCGGTCGAAGGCGCGATGAAAAGTTACGCCGAGAGGATAGGCAGCGTCCACGATCCTTTTTGTTCTTTCGGTGTCTACCGATCCATCGGGTTTAAGGATACCGGCTACTATGCCATCCGTACCGATGGCTTTACAGAGTTCAACATCATTCATCATGATCTTAAATTCATCATCCGAATAAAAAAAATCTCCGCCTCTTGGTCTGATGATGGGATAAAGCAGCAGGGACGTGAGTTCCAGGGCTCTTTTGATCATACCTGCTGAAGGAGTGGTACCGCCTTCACCGGGATTATCACAGAGTTCTATACGATGGGCACCGGCCTTTTCTGCCGTAATACATGAGGCAATGTTGAAAGCGATGACTTCGAGTTGGTACATTATTGATAATAATATTTTCCGGGGATGACAGTTTCAGTTGTTGCAGTTTTAACAGCGTAGGAAAATCCTTTCTGCAGGGCATAAGCGCCGTATTCACCTTTTCTGTTGAGGGCAAGAAATCCAACCTGAATATTTTTTGATTTGACGGGACTCTTTTTCACAATTCTCATCACGGCTTCTTTACAAGCATCTTCGGGCGTGTAGCCTTGTCGCATCAACTCAACTACCAGGTGTGAACCAACACAGCGAATCACTTCTTCACCAACGCCTGTTGATGTAGCTGCACCCACTTCATTGTCCACAAAAAGTCCTGCTCCGATTACTGGTGAATCACCAACACGACCGCGCATTTTGAAAGCCATGCCGCTGGTACTGCAACCGCCGCTGATATTGCCTTTTGCATCCATGGAGATCAGGCCAATGGTATCGTGGTTACCAGGACCGCCGGGCATGGGTGGCTGTTTTTTATAGAGTTGATTTTCGATGTTCATTCTGGACTCATATTTGGAAGTTTTGAGCCATTCGCGCCAGGCTTTTTCGGAATTGGGCGTCAGGAGGTTTTGAGTTTTGAAACCCTGTTCGATGGCGAATTGGCGGGCACCATCGCCGATGAGGACAACGTGCGGTGTTTTTTCCATCACCTTACGGGCCACCGAGATCACGTTCACAATATCCTCGCAACCCATCACGGAGCCGCAGTTGCTTTCATGATCCATGATGCAGGCATCCAGGGTAACATGTCCTTCCCGGTCGGGCAAACCACCAATACCTACGGTCTGGTTATTTTCATCTTCTTCGATAATGTTGATGCCTTTTTCCACTGCGTCGAGTGACGATCCTCCGGCGGAAAGTACTTTCCATGACTGCGCGTTGGCAACTTTGCCAAAATCCCAGGTGGAGATCACGATCGGGCTTGGAGGTTGGGCAAAATCAATGTGGTTAATGGCGGTAAAAGCGGGAAGTATGCCTAAAAAATTTCTTCTATCCATGAGTAAAGGTTGGTAAATGGAATGGTTTATAGGTGATTATCTAAGGTTCTCTAAAAGGTCGTTAATTTACATCCGAATTCTGATAAAAAAACAGCTATGGCCAGGAACCGCGAAGTGGAAGAGATTGACA
>JANMHK010000337.1:0-3542 GCA_031375135.1 Sphingobacteriales bacterium
CTATAATCAGGACTCCTCCGGAAGCTGGGTTTTTTTATAACCTGTGTTGACGAGATAAACGCCCAACAGGGTAACCAGCGTGCCGCCTGCTATTACCAAATTAAGCTTTTCGTTATTGAGCAGAGAGCCAATGATCACTGCAACTATGGGATTGATATATGCGTAAACCGAGGCCTGGGCAGGAGGCAGTCTTTTTAAAGCATAGATAAAGGCAGCTAGCGTAATGATTGAACCAAACATTACAAGATAGCCGATGGCATACCAGGTTTTTGGTGTGGTTTGTTCAAGTGGGACAAACTGGCCAGTTGCTCTTGAAACTATCGTAAGTATCACGCCGCTAAGGAACATCTGCCAACCTACGCTGTAATAAGCGTTCAGGTTCTTCGAGTGCCTTACGGTATAAATTGTACCGACGGCCCAGGTCATCGTCGCAAAGATCCCAAGTATTATTCCAATGGTGAACCTTGTATTTAAAAATGCATCGAGGTAATCATAGAATATAATGAGAATACCCAGGAAGCCAAACAAAAGACCAATAGATGTAATCAAATTGAGTTTTGTATCCCTGATCATCATAACACTAAAGATTGCGATCCAAATAGGAGAAATGGCTCCAATTACTGCACCCAGACCGCTGGGAATATATTGGAGCGACCAGGTGCTGAAGCCGTTACTGATGACAAACATGAGGATGCTCATCCACAGGAATTGGGTCAGTTGTTTCAGGCTTGGTAGGGGATGTCTTTTGATGATCAGAAAATAGATCAGGTATATCGATCCGCCGAGGAATTGTCTGATTCCAGCGAGTTGAAGACCAGGGATTGTCTCAACACCTTTTTTTGAGGCAAGCCATGTGGTGCCCCAGAAAAAACTTACAAGGCCCACAGCCAGCAGTGCCCTTGTTTTTTCGGAATGTTTTTTTGGATGAAGGGGTTGTACAGTATTTTTTACAGTATCGTATAGATCGTAGATATATTGTTTCAGCGGAGGCTGTTTCATTCTCCTGTTTTATAGCTAATGCCTGAAATGCCTCATACCGGTCATTACCATGGCAAGATCATGTTGGTTACAATATTCTATTGAATCCTTATCCCTTATTGAACCACCAGGCTGGATAAAAGCGGTTATCCCTGCCTCATGACCCATTTGAACACAGTCGTTAAAAGGAAAAAATGCATCACTTGCCATTACCGCTCCACGAAGGTCAAAATTGAACTGTTTAGCTTTTTCAAGTGCATGTCTTAGTGCATCAACCCTTGAAGTTTGCCCGCATCCTTTTCCAATAAGCTGTTGATTCTTTACAAGAGCGATGGCATTTGATTTGAGATGTTTGCAGATTAAATTGGCAAATTCCAGATCTGTTTTTTCTGTTTCATTGCTTGATCTGCCACCTGCTTCTTCCCATTTCTCAAAATTTCCCTTATCCTGCCCCTGCACCAGTACTCCATTGAGCAAGGACTTGTATGAATGCGAGTATTCGACCTGCTTGTGTTGAAGCAAAAGGATCCTGTTCTTTTTGGTTTTGAGAATCTCGAGAGCGTCGTCAGTATATGCGGGGGCTATTAGTACTTCAAAAAATATTTCATTGATCTCCAGTGCGGTCTGTTTGTCCACGGTACCATTGGTTACCAATACGCCACCAAACGCTGATTCCGGGTCACCCGCCAATGCGTCTTTCCACGCAGTGACTATATCATTTCTTTTTGCAACGCCGCAAACATTGGTATGCTTGATGATGGCAAAAACATATTCCTGATTTTCAAATTCCCGAATCAGTTGCATGCCAGCCTCAGCATCAACAAGGTTGTTATACGATAGTTCTTTTCCGTTAAGCTGTCTGAAAAGCTTGCTCGTATTGCCATAAAAAATCGCTTGCTGATGCGGATTCTCTCCATATCGCATGCTGTGTGGGGAGGGAATGGATTCTACAAAATACTCACCCTGGGGGTTAAAATATTTCGCAATGGCAACATCATAATGCGCTACAATTTCAAAAGCTTTTGCAGCCATTAGTTTTCGTTGCTCTAGGGTAGTTTCGCCACTCTGGGTCTGGAGCAGATTTAGCAGGTATCCATAATGATCCCGTGAAGCGATCACCGCAAGGTCCCGAAAGTTCTTTGCAGCAGCGCGTATCATTGAAGGACCTCCGATATCTATTTTTTCAATGATCAGTTTTTCTTCAGACGTGCTCGCGACCGTTTCTTCAAAAGGATATAGATCAACAATGACGAGGTCAAACTCAGGAATTTCAAATTGCTTCATTTCTTCAAGGTCCTGCGGCACATCCCGGCGCGCAAGAATGGCCCCAAAGACTTTTGGATGTAATGTCTTTACCCTTCCACCAAGAATGCTCGGATATGAAGTGATAGATTCAACTGGAACGCATTCGATACCTAGTTTCTCAATGAATTGTTGTGTTCCACCAGTTGAGTAGATAACCGTTCCGGAAGCTGACAATTCCCTTACAATTGCTTCAAGACCATCTTTATAAAATACGGAGATCAATGCTGATCTGATCTTCTTGTTCATAGTGAAACTGAGTTTAAATGCCTGTTTTGGGGAAGCGCAAAGGTAGCTTTTAAAAAGAAGAATATTTTGATGTGACTAGCCATGTGAGTATTGTGAGTAGAAATAAAATCAGGCCAGTTGATTTTCCTGATTTAAGAAAAATAGTTAGTGTAAGAATTGAAAAATATGCGTAACAGCAATCTATCCAGTTCCAGTTAATATCACCTACAACGGAAAACCGCACGGCAGCAAGTCGCTCAACCTGGTTGTTCATGAATCTGATCAAATAACTACCTAAAGAAGCCAGAACGGTCGGTATCAAGGGCAACAGTTGGCAAAGGCTCAGCAGGATCAGCAGAATGAGGATGAAGCCGGAGACTGGAACAGCGATGAAATTCGACAGGATGAATAGCAGTGGAAACTGGTGAAAATGGACAAGTACAAGCGGTGTGGTAAGGATCTGCGCTGAGATTGAGGTGGAGATGCTTTGCCATGTGTTTAACAAAATGCCGTTAGTGGGAGAGTAGATCTTCGAGATATCGTTGTTGTAGATCAACAGGCTGCCAACTGCTGCATAGCTGAGTTGGAACCCTATATCCCAAAGTAGCATTGGGTCAAAACTTAATAGGAGGAAGGCCGAAGAAGCCAGTGCGTTGCCAGTGTTTTTCTGAGCACTGATGCTGTCGCCCACCAGCAGGCTGCTGAACATGACGGCACTACGGGTTACAGAAGGCGATGCCCCGCAGATGAGCGTAAAAACCCAAAGCATCGCCAGTATAACAATATTTACTATGATGCGGGGCTTCTTCCCCTTGATCAGTGGTTTTAGCAGCATGATTAGGATGGCATATATAAGGCCAAGGTGGAGACCGGATATAGCGATCACGTGAATCACCCCGGTATTGGTGTATGCAGAAATGAGGTCTTTTTCCAGTTCGGCCCGATAGCCTACAAACAATGCTTTTGCAAGCGCCCTTTCTTCCGCTTTCGGATAGTATTTGTCCAGCAAGGCCAGTATATTTTGCCGGATCGAG
>JANMHK010000345.1:0-9941 GCA_031375135.1 Sphingobacteriales bacterium
GCCATAACCTTTTGACGAATAGATCTGGCTGCAGCAAGTCCCTTCTGCATTTTTCAATATGTTAACTTCGATATTTGATTTTTTACAGATACTCAGGAAGGTCTCCATCAGGTTTTTATCTTTTCCCGTATAACTGCCCAGGGTGCGACTGATGCAGGATGGGAAATAAACAATGGTGGCATTCAAAGATTCAGTTTTAGCTCTGATGGCTTCCAGATCGGGCGGATACAGTAACTGTTCGGTCCAAAGAGGCATCTCGGGGAAAACCTTTCTCGCTAACCTGGTCAATGAGGCCATGGTGTTTCGGCCCAACAGGTTGTTGATGGTGATCCCTGTTTTCATGGCTGCCCGGATCAGCTTTTCTACTGATCTGAAATTTTTGGCCACAAACAAAGCTGTTTTATTGGCCAGGGGCGAATGATTCTCCCGCCTCAATCGCTTCACGAGGTCCCCGGTGTTGATATCTACCGGGCAGGCTGTTGCGCAGAGTCCATCCACGGCGCAGGTATCCAGAACTTCGTATTGGTACTGCTTAAGCAACAGGTCGTAGTCTTGCTTATTGCCCGCCAGTTCAAAGCCCTTAAGTACTCTGCGGATCACAATACGGCGTCTCGGTGTCGTGGTAATGTCGCGGCTCGGGCATTTATGTTCGCAGTAACCACATTCAATGCAACGATCCACTTCTTCTTCAACTGGCGGAAGTTCTTTAAGGTTTTTGATATGCGCTTCTGCATCGTTGTTAATGATCACACCGGGGTTCAGCAGGCCGGATGGATCGATAATTTCTTTGATGCGCTTGATGATGTCATAAGCGTCGCCACCCCATTCCGTTTCTACAAACGGCGCCATATTTCTGCCTGTGCCATGTTCCGCTTTCAATGCACCATCATATTTCTCCACTACCAGGCTTACAACTTCCCGCATGAACTGATCGTATCTGCTAACTTCTTCTTCCGTGTTGAAAGATTGGGTGATCACGAAATGAATATTACCATCTTTGGCATGCCCAAAAATGATGGCATTGTGGTAGCGATATTTTTTAAAAAGATCCTGCAGGTCAAGAACGGCATCGCCAAGCTTTTCAATAGGAAAGGCTATGTCTTCCAGGATCACGGTAGTTCCGCTTGCGCGCACAGCACCAACCGCAGGGAAAAGTCCTTTCCTCACCTTCCAGAAAAAATCCTGTTCTTTTTGGTCGCGCGTAAAAAGGGGTGGATTGATCAACCTGATCTCGCTGGAAGAGGCCAGGAACTTTTGAACGCGCGCGTCGAGCTGCTCTAAACTGTCTTCCTGAAATTCAATCAACAAGGCCGCTGCAGTGTCAGGCAATGTTTTTACGATCTCCGGTATGCCCGCCATGTTTTCAACGGCGCGGAGTGATGCCCTGTCCATCAGTTCAACCATGGCAGCACCGGCTATGCTAAGTGGAACAATGGCCTGGCATGCGTCGTAAATCGTGGGGAAGTATAATAGCGCAGTGGATTTGAATGGATAGTCGGGTACCGTTTCGATCACGGCTTCCGAGATGAATGCCAGGGTACCTTCTGCGCCGATCAATAGGTGTGCAAGAATATCGAGTGGATGTTGGTGGTCGATGAATGCGTTTAGCGAATAGCCTATCGTGTTTTTGGTCAGGTATTTTTTTCTGATCAGGGCATTCAGCTTTTGATTGCCCGCAATGCTTTCCCTGATCTGGCAAAGGTTTTCAAATAAGTTTGGGCACTCGGATTCAAAACGGGCATAGTCGGTTTCCAGTTCGGTATTAAACTTTTTTCCGTCCGGCAGAATGAACTTGATGTATTTAGTAGTATGGTAAGAATTGAGACGAACCCCGCAGCACATGCCGCTTGCGTTGTTGGATAAGATGCCGCCCATCATAGCAGCGCTGATGCTGGAAGGGTCGGGGCCGATCTTGCGCTGGTGTTTTTTTAAATGCGCATTCACCATCGCGCCGGTGATCCCGGGTTGAACCCTGACCATCAGTCCATCTTCCTCCACTCTAATTCCATTCCAGTTCTGGCTTAAGTCAACGAGGATGCCGTCGGTGATGGATTGTCCGGATAAACTGGTACCCCCCGTTCTGAATACTAACGGGATATTCAGTTGTTTAGATAGTTTAAACAAAGAGATGATCTCTTCTTCGTTGATGGGTTGAACAATGGCTTTGGGCAAAAGGTAATAGAAGCCTGCATCAGAAGCAAAAGAAACCAGATCGATAAACCGGTTCTTTATCCTCGTTTCAGGAATGATCTTTAGCAGCTCTTCTTTCAAAACCATCATGGGACGTGAAGTTCAGAACTTTCCTGCATATTAAGTTGGCCTATATGGATTTTTTGCAGCGAATGGCTAACTTGTTTTGGTAATTTCTCATCATGACGAAACATGTTTTCATCCTGCTTCTGGCTGCGATCTTTTTTTTAGCAAAATGTTCAGCACCGGGACCAGATAAATATGCTGCTTATCTTGATTCGGCCGCTAAAATGATAGATTACTCAGTTGGGAAAGGAAGTTGATGGAGCCTTAGGAAGGAAAGCCGGTCCCAGTATCCGCGCTGGAAAATAATTTTATCGTCCAGGATATGGAAGAAGCCGCAACCCCGGAGGGTGTTGGGATCCCTCCATTCAAGAATGCCCCATTCCCCGTCTTCGAAAATATTCTCAACAATACATATCATTTCCGCAAGCGCAAATTCCCGGCTAAACATTTGAAAGAGCGCTTCTTTGCCAATAACCGGGTCAGTGTTTACCTGGTGATTAACGGCATCCTTATGATAAAGCTCTGCCAATGCCTGCGGATCTTTCTTATTGAATGTTTCCACCCACAATTCTATCACTTGTCTTGGCGTCATGCCGGCGTTTTTATAAAGATAAATATTGCATGATTTTATTCAAGCAAAGAAGGCAGATTTTTCATTGTCATAAAATAGCCGGTCCAACTTTTATAGAGAGTCGGGTTCCGCCTTCAGTAATTCGATGTCTTGTTTAATACGGTCAATTTCAACACCCAGTGTTCCGTTATACACGCCCCTGATCCGCCTCTGCTGGTCAATCAGTATGAAGTTTTCTGTATGCAGGAACTCGTTCCCTGTTTGAAAATAACCCACACTGTCGCCCGCGAAATATTCTTTTTTTGCCAGCCTATATATCTCGTTTTTATCACCCGTCAGTAAATTCCATTTATGGGCATCCACTTTGTTCTCCTTCGCGTAAGCGGCTAATACCGCAACGGAATCATCTTCAGGTGTCACGGAGTGTGACAGCAAAATGATTTGATCATCGTTTTTAAATGCTTCCTGCAGGGTGTACATATTCGCGTTCATCTTCGGACAAATATTACTGCATTTGGAGAAAAAGAAATTGGCTACATAGATCTTCCCCTTCACGCTGGCTTCGGTGAATAGTTTCCCTTCCTGATTGGTGAATGCGAAATCGGGTATTCGATGGATTTTGCTGAAATTGCTGTCGGTCTTCTCTATCCATTCCGGCGTCCAATCGGGCTGATTGAAAAAAGGCAGGCTCTCCTGCGCGACGGATTTCGGGGGCGGAGTTGTGGTGGTTTGGTTGCAGGAAAACATGGTCAACGCGATGGATATGATCAGCAGTCTTTTCATTAGGGTTTTTTTGATTTGACGGGATTGGCGCAGAGTTTAAGTCCGATCAGTCCGAACCTGCGGCCATGTTTCACTACATAGTTGGCCCTGATCACACCATTTTCCCACCACATTCTCTGGCTGCCTTCTTCGTACCCTTTATCATAGTGGAATTCCCGGTAAGGCTTTCCATTCTGATACCATTCTTTTGCTGAGCCCTGGTGTTCGCCATTTTCAAAAACGTATTCAAAACGCGGTTTACCATCTTCCCAAAAACCTTTGTGGGCGCCAGTTTTCATGTCCTGGATATACCATCGGGTCTCCATCAGTTGTTTGCCGGGATACCAGGCCTTATGCTCACCTTCTTTCAAACCATTTAAATAGCCACCATAGCTTGCGGTATCTCCGTTGACGTAAGTTTTAATCAAGAATCCGCTGTATTTTTTTTCATGATGATATAACGTGTCGCCATGAAAAACAAAGTTCGTGTCAAGCGCATTCTTGACTAGGGAAGGGATATCCGTTTCTATACGTACGGATTTTGATTGCTGGCATCCCGCCAATAAGATCATGCATAACAAAAGAAGGCGTCCCATTTATTCTACTGTGTTATGGTACCGGCTGTGCCATAGAAACCGTTCCCATTGATATAGGGATCAGTGTTGGTGATATGATAGTGATAAATACCTGCAGGGTAATCTGCGGTGGCATGTGTATGGCCATGATAGACATCGAGTGCTGCGTTTGCAACGGTAGCACTGTTTTCTTCGGGTCCATAAACCGGGAACCCATCCAGTAAGAATCCGAGTAATGAAGATTTAGAGCCTTTGACGGTAGTAAGATATAGGGGCTCTACATGATAGTGATATGAACCTCCGGGGGCGGGATGACCCCAATACCGGTCAAAGGATACCACTTCGTTGGTCAGTGGTTGATTGGGGCCGGCATACTGGTTAAAGAAGGGAACGCCATTCAGGGATACACCGATGGGACCAAGAGGTGTAGCTGCATGGGTAGCAGAAACGGCAGGTTTCAGCGGAATTTTGAAGCTGTAATTCTTTTCGCTGATGGAGTTTGGATTTTTAGCAAATGTTGTTCCGGCGAAAGTCACTCCTGAGAAATCTTCATAAAGCGCATTGGTGGTTGCGTAGTAAGGACTTTTATGGTCGGGGATGCCCTTTGTTTTAATAGTGATCCAGGTTCCGTCGGATGTTATGCTGGTTGCGCCGTAGATCTTCTTGTAGACTTCTGGAACGGCGGTGGAGCCGGTACCGGGATCGGTTGTTGTACTACCGGTATCGCTTTTGGAACAGGCGCCGAGCGCGATGGATATTAGTATTGTGAAAACGATCATCTTCATATGGTTTATATTAAATTGTCAAAATAAGATGCGCGGCCTTGATTATTCCTTCGGGCAAAAAAATAAATCTTTTAGCCGAAGGATTAACACCGCTGGTGCATCTATGATACGTACGATTTGAATGAAGTTGAACTTATACAAAGGCTGAAGCAGGGGGATGAACCTGCATTCCGGTGGCTGGTAGATCAATACCGGAAGCGGGTATATAGCACTGTGCTGAATATTTTGCAGGATCCGGATGAAGCGGAAGATGCAGCCCAGGAGACGTTTATCCAGGTCTACGAGTCGGTGCATGGTTTCAAGGGCGATTCCTTATTATCCACCTGGATCTACAGGATAGCCGTAAGAAAGGCGCTGGAAAAGATTAGGAAGAAGAAAACAAGGCAACGGCTGCATAGCATTATTCCCTGGTGGATGCCGGACGAGAAAAAGAGTAGTGAAGCAGGCTACCTGAACCCGGGCATCAAGGCGGAGGATAAAGAGAAAGCGATTGCCCTTTTTAATGCGATCGAATCTCTGCCGCCAAATCAGAAGCTGGCTTTTTCGTTGGTGCGTGTGCAAGGAATGAGTCATGAAGAAGTCTGTGAAATCTTGCAAATGAGTGTAAAGGCGGTGGAATCCCTGCTGAGCAGGGCGAAAGAGAACTTAAGGAAGAAATTGGATAAACACTATAACAGTTAAACAAGCGATATGAAGAAAAATTCTACCCCCATACTTGATGAACATTTGAAATTGCTGCAACAGATGCAGGAAGTGGATAGCGAGGAATTCTTTTACACGAGACTTCGTGCTCGTATGGAAAATAAAAATGACGCCAGTTGGGTACTACCCTTCAAACCGGCTCTGGTACTGGGTTCCCTGCTTGTACTCTTGTTGGTCAATACTTTTTTACTGCGGTCGGAATGGCAGGGGGAAAAGCAGGAATCACCTGCCACGATCCAGGAGTTTGCGAAATCCTATGACCAAACCATCAACACCTCTTATTAATTGAAGCATATGGATAAGCTTTTAAAAAATAAAATATTTACCTGGTTATTGGGTTTGCTGTTACTGGCAAATGCCGCAACGCTGGTATTTTTCTGGATCGGCAGGCCCGGCGGAGATATTCCAAAGGGTAGTCCGCAGGAGTTCCTGACCAAAGAACTGAATTTGAATAAGCAGCAACAGGAACAGTTTGACGTATTGAGGAGGGAGCATCGTTCAAAAACCGAAGCGTTGAGGGAAAAAGTCAAAGCGGCTAAAGATGAATTGTTTGAACTGATCAAAGAACCGAATGCTACAGACAGTGCCAAGCAACTCGCGGCAAGAGGAGTGAGCATGCTGACTGAAGAAATAGACATCAATACCGTAAATCATTTTCAAAAAGTCAGGGCCCTTTGCACTCCGGAACAGCAACAAAAATTCGACGGCATTATTCGTCAGCTTACGCGCATGATGGCCAACCAACGTCCAGGCCGGCCGCAGGGTCCGCCGCCTGGTGATGGTGAACATGATGGTCCTCCTAAAGACGGAGGGGAGCATCAGCCGCCACCGGCAGATCGTCCTGGTCCACAAAATTAGTTTCATATCCCCACTAGGATTTTTGCATAAGAACATCCAATAGAAACAAGATCCGCTAAGCGGTAGTCAGCGTAAATATTCAAAAAGAACAAAACATCGATCATGAAAAAACAAATCTTAATTGCCCTTATTATGTTAGCAGGACTTGCTACGCAAGCGCAGAATCGCCAGATGCCGACGATGGAGGAGCGTATGAAGCGTTCTATGGACATGATTCAGAAAGAAGTGCAGCCGACCGAGAAGCAGATGAAAGAAATCGAGCCCGTATTCACCAAGTTTTTTACCGAGCAGGAAAAGCTTAGAAAGGATGCACCACCGCCACCTCCGGATCCAAAAATGAGGGAGGCGATGGATAAGCTGATGAAAGAAAGAGATGCTGCGATAAAAGGCATTTTATCGGAGGACCAGTATAAAAAATATGAAACAGCGATTGCCAGCATGCGCAGAGGCGTCGGGCAGGGCGGGCCTGGCGGACCAGGTGGTCCTCCAAAACAATAAAGTTTAAGGGGCACTGCAGCTAAGCATCCTGATCTACATGCTATTCTCCGGTTTAAAAGAGTTAATTTGAAAATCACTTTTTACAATAAACCGGGAAGATATATGGATCAGGATGTTTTATTTAAGAATCCTTTGGAGATGAACGCTGAAGAGTTCGGCAGGTCAGGTCATCTACTGGTGGATCAGATTGCAAACTTTCTATCAGAGCTGCCACAGAAATCTGTAACCACCGGGGAACAACCATCCCAGATCAGGAAGATCTTAGGAGAAACCTCACTGCCTTTTCATGGTAAACCGGGTAACGAGATACTCTCGGAAGCTGCATCGTTATTATTCTCCCATTCACTTTTTAATGGGCACCCAAATTTTTGGGGTTATATCACATCTTCCGCTACACCGATCGGCGCCCTCGCCGATATGTTGGCAGCTTCTGTAAATCCAAATGTAGGCGCCTATATTTTGTCGCCCATGGCTACCGAAATAGAACACCAGACCATCCAATGGCTGGCAGAATTTATTGGTATGAATCGGGATAGTGGTGGATTGTTCGTCAGCGGTGGGAACATGGCGAATTTTGTAGGCTTTCTTGCGGGTAGAACGGCCAAGGCCAATTGGGATATTCGCAAGGAAGGTTTTTCAGGAAGGAAGATGCTGGTCTATTGTGCCAAAGGCACACATACCTGGATCAGTAAAGCCGCAGATCTGTTTGGCATGGGCACCGATGCGATCCGGTGGATCGACTTGAATGAAGCCCAACAAATGGACCTTGTAAAACTGGAATCACAATTAAAATCAGATCTATTGACCGGTGCGATGCCATTTATGATTGTAGGCAACGCTGGCTCTGTAAGCACAGGTGCGGTAGACAATCTTGAACAGCTGGCATCCCTCTGCAAAAAATATGATCTCTGGTTTCATGTAGATGGCGCATATGGGGCACCAGCTGCTGTACTTCCTGAATATGCCGAAACGTTCATTGGTTTAAGCGAAGCAGATTCAGTAGCCATTGACCCACATAAATGGCTTTACAGTCCGCTTGAAGCAGGATGCTGCCTGGTTCGGAATACAAAACACCTGACAGATGCTTTCAGTTTTCATCCTGTCTATTACAATTTTGATGGCACCGCAGAAGATCCTGTAATTAATTATTTCGATCGGGGTTTGCAGAACTCAAGGGGTTTCAGGGCATTGAAAGTGTGGCTGGCCCTGAAACAGGCTGGTCGTGAAGGGTATGAAAAATTGATCCGAAAAGATATTGAACTGGCAACGAGACTCTATCAAATGGCGGACGGGCAGAAAGCACTAAAGGCCGTGTCGCAATACCTGAGTATTACTACATTTCGTTTCGTGCCGGAAGATATAAAAGATCTGCCCGGACAGGAAAACTATCTAAACAAACTCAACCAGGAATTACTGAATGTATTGCAGAGAGGGGGTAAAGTGTTTTTGTCAAATGCGATGGTGGGAGAAGATTATTGTTTAAGGGTTTGTATTGTCAACTTCCGGACAACCATTGAGAGCCTTCAGTACCTGATTGAAGTAATATTGGAAGAAGGAAGAAAACTGGATCAAAGTTTAAGACCATGACCGGCGCTATTCCAGAATGATCTTGCGAAATACAAATTGAAGTTTTTCTAATTCCTTATTTTAGGCAAATAATTTTTTTCGATGCGGAGTACCCTGATTTTTCTTTGTTTGCTGGGATTTATCTCTTTACGCGGCCAGTTAAAAAATCCAACACTACCCAAATCTTATTATGCTAAACAGATAGAGCGCCCGCCGGTGATCGATGGGAAAATCAGCCAGAACGAGTGGGATCATGTGCCCTGGTCGGATGACTATCTGGATATAGAAGGCGACAAAAAGCCCACTCCGAAACTGAAGACAAGGATGAAAATCACGTGGGACAAAGATTCCCTCTATATACTTGCTGAAATGGAAGAGCCACATCTTTGGGCTACACTAAAAGATTACGACGCCATCGTTTTCCTGGATCATGATTTTGAAATTTTTATTGATCCCGATGATGATGGCAATGAGTATATTGAAATTGAGATCAACGCACTCGGCACAGTCATGGATCTGCATATGGGTAAACCCTACAGCAGGGGCGGCCCCATGGACATGAAGTTTAATACCGTGGGGATGAGAACGGCAGTAGGAGTCAACGGCACCGTTAATAGGAACGATGATATTGATAAAGGCTGGGTGGTTGAATTTGCCATTCCATTTTCATCGATAAGTAAAGGTGAAAAGAAGTATGGCCCTACCCCTGAAAAACCCTGGCGTGTCAATTTTTCCAGGGTTGAATGGAAACTTGATTTCGATGGCCTCAGCTATAAGAAGAAGTTAGGCGAGAACGGCAAACCACTGCCCGAATATAATTGGGTCTGGACCCCTCAGGGTGTCATCAACATGCATGTGCCTGAGAAATGGGGTTATCTGCATTTTATCCAATGAGACAAAGTCTCATTGGATAAAATGATTGGCGAATTGGCAATTGGCGAATTGACTAATTCTTCTCCGCTAGCGCTTCCGAATCAATGGTCCGAATAAATTTCAAGTCGACGTATTTAAAGAATTAGCTAATTAGCCAATTAGTCAATTAGCCAATTGTATCGAGCCAATGGGCTATTTAGCCAATTGCCGCCAACCCGTCAATCGTCCAAACGGCCGTAATTATCACGTTTTTTCCACTTTTTTATCCCCTTGATTTTCAACTTCTTAGGAATTTATTCATCTAGCTCTATCGCAGGCACCCTTCTGTATATGCCAATTCTTTTTTATTGGTCTAAAAATTAGTTAAAAAATATTTTAACATTTTAAAACCATACGAAATAAAGTTTCGTAAGTACCTCTATCCAGCTCCTATTAACAACGTCAATTTTATTCTCTGAAGTCAACATTTGAAGAAACTTAAGATCCATTCTCCAT
>JANMHK010000384.1:0-2957 GCA_031375135.1 Sphingobacteriales bacterium
GTTTCATCATCGGAAACAGCAGAACGTCCTGGATACTCGGCGAATTGGTGAGCATCATGCAGATCCTGTCAATACCAAATCCGATCCCGGCAGTTGGCGGCATTCCATATTCCAGCGCGCGTAAGAAATCGTAGTCGATGAACATCGCTTCGTCGTCGCCCCGTTCCATCAATTTTACCTGTTCTTCAAAGCGGCCGCGCTGATCTATGGGATCATTTAATTCGGTGTAGGCATTTGCGATTTCCTTGCCATTGACCATCAGTTCAAAGCGCTCGACAAGCCCGGCTTTAGTCCTGTGTTTTTTGGTGAGCGGACTCATCTCAACAGGGTAGTCGATGATGAAGGTGGGTTGGATATAATGGTGTTCACATTTCTCAGAGAATAATTCGTCGATCAGTTTGCCCTTCCCCATGGTTTTGTCTGCGGGAATATGGAGCTCTTTACAAACGTTACGGATTCCTTCTTCATCCAGATCACTGATGTCAAAGCCCGTATGTTCCTTGATCGCGTCGTACATCGTAATGCGTTTGTAAGGCGCTTTGAAATCGATCTGTACGCCATTCACTTCAGAGACCGTGCTGCCATTGACGGCCAGTGCAGCACGTTCCAGCATCTGCTCCGTGGTCTCCATCATCCATAAATAATCTTTGTAGGCTACATAGAACTCGAGCACGGTGAATTCAGGATTATGGGTGCGGTCCATGCCTTCGTTCCTGAAGTTGCGGGAAAATTCATAAACCCAGTCAAAGCCACCAACGATCAGTCTTTTGAGATAAAGTTCGTTGGCAATACGCAGGTACATAGGAATGTCAAGCGCATTATGATGTGTTGTGAAAGGTCTTGCTGCTGCACCACCGGGGATGCCTTGAAGAACAGGAGTATCCACCTCAATGGCTCCTTTTTCATTCAGGAAATCACGGATGGCATTCATCATCCTGGTTCTTTTCAGAAAAGTTTCCCTCACATGCGGATTGATCACCAGGTCGGCATAACGCTGGCGGTATTTGAACTCCAGGTCAGTAACGGCATCAAAGGTTTCGCCTTCTTTCTCCTTCACCACGGGAAGCGGCTTCAGGGATTTCGTGAGCATCACCAACTCCTGCGCATGAACAGACGTTTCACCGGTTTTGGTGGTGAATACATAGCCCTTGATGCCAATGATATCTCCAATGTCTGTCAGCGATTTCCAAACTTTATCGTAGAGCGATTTATCCTCGCCGGGCGAAACATCATCCCTTCTTACATAGATCTGGATCTTTCCCGTACTGTCTTGCAATACAGCAAAGCTGGCCTTGCCCATGTCGCGTACCGACATGATCCTTCCTGCTATGCACACATTGGTAAAGTCTGCCTTGTTTTCCTCACCCTTATAATGTTCCCTGATATATGCTGCCGTGGTATTGACCGGATAAAGCGGAGCTGGATAGGCATCAATACCCATCGCAGTTAATTCCTGGAGTTTTTCCCTTCTGATGACTTCCTGTTCTGATAAATGTTGGATCTGCATGTATTGCGCTGAAATTGAGGGGCAAAAATAGTGAAATCCCTGCAGGGTGGTGATTTTGGTTAAGATGATCTTTAGGTACCTGAGCGCATACGCATTAAAAAAATAAATTATGGGTATTTTCTCCGATCTTCGAATCAAAATTTTTCGAGCACCATGATGAAATATCTGTTTTCTTCTTTCATTCTTTTCGGCCTTTTTTTTGTTTCCCTTCCTGTGCTTTGCCAGGAGGCCAGGCCCGCAACAACTGACAGTAGTTCGTCAAGTAGGAAGATGAACATCATTAAGACCAATCTTACCGGCATCCCATTAAGGAATTATTCCCTTCAATATGAGCGGGTGTTGAATAAGAGATTATCACTGGCATTGTCTTATCGAAATATGCCTGAGGGGCCAATTCCGTTTAAACAACTGATCATAAATAGCCTTGACGCTGGAGATCAGGAAGCCATAGACCAGGTAGAGTCTTTACGGTTAAGTAATACAGCCATTACGGCAGAATTGAGGTGGTATGTAGGTAAAAAAGGCTATGGCCGCGGGTTTTATATTGCTCCATTTTACCGTTATGCAAATCATAAGGCAGGCAATGTATCTATTGAGTACACCGCAGATCAGGGCGGAACGGAAAAAATAAATCTTTCGGGTTCATTAGTATCGAATACCGGAGGTTTGTTGTTTGGTGCGCAGTGGTTCTTAGGCAAAGCGATTGTTCTGGACTGGTGGATCTTCGGTCCTCACTACGGCGGCGGCAACGGGGATTTAAAAGGGTTGACTTCAAGTCCCTTGAGCCCACAGGAGCAAGCTGACCTGAAACAGGAATTGGAAGACATCGACATTCCACTAACTACAAAAACTGTAGTTGTAGATGCCAATGGCGCCTCTGTTAAACTCGACGGTCCTTGGGCCGGGATTAGGGCAGGACTATCCATTGGAATAAGATTTTAGTGACAAAGTTGTAATCGGGAGTTGCTTATTTAGCGATGACCATCATCGAGTTATTTTATAGCCGCGTATTTCTTCATGGTAGGAACGTAGGCCGCATAGGTCAAAAGATTACCATCGATTCGTTTTGAAGAATTGTTGAAAATCCCCACGATCGCGCCGCCTGCTCCTCCTAAAATGGCTCCCAATAGACCGCTGGCAAACGCGGCTTCCCCTGCACTGGTGGGCCCAAACCAACAGGATTCACATGGCTCATAGGTGACGGCGCCCAAAATGCCAAGTGTGAGGCCCCCTGTTGCCACTCCAATGCCTGCCGATCTTCTGACCTTTCCATCTCGTCTTATAGAAATGGATTTGATGTTTCCGGCCTGGATACTGTCTGGCGATGTTGATCCAACAACCGGAACAATGTATAGCATTTGGTTATTTACCTGGTACAGGTACCCCTTCCGGGTAGTGCCATCCATCATGTGGCTTTTTACCTTATAAATTTTTGGTTTTTGTGTTTTGC
>JANMHK010000434.1:0-3273 GCA_031375135.1 Sphingobacteriales bacterium
TACCTCATCTTCAATTGTACAGATATCGACTATGAAGAATTCTTCATTGAAACGGAAGACAAGATCATCTGCCTTCAGTTCCTGAACCTAAGGATGCCATTGGCCGATGAGTTCAGTGCCGACCAGGTAGGCCAGAAAATCGACGAGCTGAACCAGTATTTTAAGGAGTTGAAGTAACTAACTCGAATACCCTCGAATCAGGTTCTCCATTTTTTTTCGAAGCCCGGTTTTGATATCCTGATATGCCGGATCATTGGAGAGATTTTTCGTCTCTGAAGGATCGGCGTTCAAATCATACAGCTCTTCATGAGAAGGGTCATTGATATAACGAAAATATTTCCATCGCTCTGTGCGTATAGCTTCACTCGGCGGGATGATGGGTGTTTGCCAGAGATGCTCGGCCAAAAATTCTTTCCTTTCCGCCAAGCGGGGCGAGCGCAGTGAAACACCCTGCCAGGTTTTTGGAGGATGAATGCCTGCGAGGTCCAACACGGTCACCGGCACATCAATATTCAGCGCCAGGTTCTTCGACCTTTTGTTCCCTGGTTTTCGCGGATCAAAGATGATCAAGGGCACCCTTAGGGAATTATCGTACATCAGCCATTTATCTGCCAACTGCCGATCCCCGAGAAAATTTCCGTTATCCCCCATCATGATGATCACGGTATTATCTGCCACGCCAGTCTCTCCGAGCGCCTTCCGGATCTTCCCGATCTCCGCGTCTATCTCCGAGATCATGCGGTAATAGCCTTTCACACTTCGCTGGTATTTTTCAGGCGTATCGAAGCGCCAATACCAACGGGTGCGGTTCTCCCCGTTTCTGACATAGCTGGGTAGGGCCTGGAAATACGCATCTTCCTTCAAAGGCGGATCAGGTATGGTGATTCCACGATACATCGTATCAAACTGGGGCGACCAGAAATACTGTTGTTCAGATGGATCATGGCCATGTGGGGCGCTGAAACTGAGGGAAAGCATAAAGGGCTTATCCCTTGGCGCATGCTGGATAAAGTCGATCGCCTTCTGGCCCGTATAACGAGTCAGATGAACACTATCTTTTCCAAGGGTTTTGTAGAAGTAGCCTCGTGCGTCTTTGTACTTGTCGTTTCGGTCATAGCTTTCGCCTTCATCAAAAAGCGTGTTGAACCCCGGATAGATCACCCCAAATTTTCCGAAAAACCCCGTATAATACCCGGCCTTTCTCATTTCTAATGGGTAGGAATGATCCATAAATACCTGGCGTATCGCACCCTGGCCAAAGGTATACCGATGGGTACGCTCATACAAACCCGTGAGAAAGCTGGCCCTGCTGGCTGCGCATATGGGAGTGGTGACAAAAGCTTTTTCGAAATAAACCCCTTCCCGGGCAAGCTTGTCCATCTCCGGCGTTTGAATGATGGTATTGCCGGCAACTCCGAGTGCATCCCAGCGATGGTCGTCCGTTAGGATGAAAATGATATTGGGCCTGTTCTGACCGAATATATAAACGGGCAGAAACAGGAAGATGAGCATCTTTCTATACATACTTACTAAATATATTCAAAAGAGCCGGGCTATTCAATTCCATGTTTTCACGTTTAGATGGTCGCTTGTCTTTATCTTCACTGGCCGATCTTTTGATATCATAAAAAGTTGGTTCCTCTACCATATTCCAACAAACGAAAAGACCCGGGTCAATAGTTTTAGTACATTCAAATAGAATTAATCTTATGAACAAAGCAATCGTCAGTTTTATAGCTGCATTCATCCTTACCGCTGGAAGTTTTTGCTCAAATGCACAACAAACAACAACATCGGTAGAAACAAAAAAACCTAACTCGGATTATAAATCAGCTTTCGCGGGTCAAACCCGCATTGGCGCGGTGGTCACCAAAACCCCCTATGAAGCCAAGGTCCTAACCTCTTCATTGGTTCGTCCCTGGGGCATTGCGGCTTTGCCAGACGGCAGATTCCTGGTTACCGAGATCGAAGGCAAGATGCGTATTGTGACCAGTGGCGGTGCCGTTGGCGAACCCATCCAGGGTGTTCCAAAAGTGTTCTCCTCCGGGCAGGGTGGATTGCTGGGAATAACCATCGATCCAGATTTCCCGACAAACAGAATGGTCTATTGGGCGTTCTCAGATATCATTGGGGACGAAAATTTGACGGCCTTGGCCAAAGGAAAACTTTCAGCAGATGAAAAGAGTCTAGAAAACGTTGCCGTCATTTACCAGGCCAAACCAGCTTATAAAGGCACCCTTCATTTTGGCGGCAGGGTACGAATTGCAAAAGACGGCAACATCTTTTTAAGTACCGGCGAACGTTCAGATAAGGTTACGCGTCCTCAAGCGCAGGACCTGAACTCCGGGTTAGGAAAAGTTATTCGCCTTACTAAAGATGGTAAACCAGCTCCCGGAAATCCTTTCGAAGGAACGGCCAATGCCCGACCCGAAATCTACAGTTATGGGCATCGCAACGTTCAGGGTCTGGCTATTCATCCCGAAACTGGAGAATTGTGGGAGGCAGAATTTGGGCCCAGAGGTGGAGATGAAGTGAATCGGATCGTGGCCGGCAAGAACTATGGTTGGCCCACGATCACCTATGGGATTGAATACAGTGGTACAAAAGTAGGCGAGGGCATTCAGCAGAAAGAGGGTCTCGAACAGCCGGTGTATTATTGGGACCCCAGTATATCACCCAGCGGTATTACTTTCTATACCGGCAAACAAATCGCAGAGTGGAAGAATAACCTCTTTGTGAGTTCCCTTAGTGGCATGCATGTTTGCCGCTTAGTCATACAAAACAATAAAGTGACCGGCGAAGAAAGACTCCTGGTAGACGAAAGTCAACGCTTCCGCGACATCACTGAAGGCCCCGATGGCGCCCTATATGCCATCACTGATCAGGGCAGACTATACAGGATTGGGAAGAAGTGATTCTAAACTCCGACTTAGTGTATATAGAAATATTGGCACGCATACACGCCAGCGTCGTACGATTTTAATGCACACTTGAGTTCCTTCTTTGCATGAAAATAGGTTTCTTGTAACCTATTACGTTACATGTTACATTTGTATAATGAACGCCAGCATTATGCTAAAAAGAGGAATGAAACCCACTCACCCAGGCGAAGTATTGAAAACGATCTATATAGAGCCGCTTGGCATCAGCCAGACAGACGCTGCTGTGAACCTCGGAGTCACCCGAAAGACGCTTTCCATGCTTTTAAACGGACACCAGGGCATTAGCGCAGAAATGGCTTTGCGACTGGCGAAGGCATTTAATACCTCACCT
>JANMHK010000457.1:0-5338 GCA_031375135.1 Sphingobacteriales bacterium
ATACTTTTTTGGCTTTCCTGGTCGTATCGATCGGACTGGGTCTTGTACTGGGCATGGACACTGAGGCATTGATCAAAGCCTTGCAGGGCGGAATGGGGAGTACGTTGGGATCGTTGACGGGCATCATTGTGCTGGGTTCGATGCTGGGCAAGTTGATTGGCTTGAGCGGAGCAGCACAACAGATCTCCAATAAAATGGTCCATTGGGTAGGTGTGGGCCGGGTTCGCTGGGCCTTTATGATCACTGGGTTTATCATTGGGCTGCCTTTATTTTATTCTGTGGGATTTATGTTGCTGGTACCCATTGCCATCACGGTTGCATTCAGGAATAATCTCTCGGCGGTATATGTAAGTTTACCACTGCTCGCATCTTTGTCCGTAACACAGGGATATTTGCCGCCGCATCCTGCGCCCCTGTTTCTGGTTAAGCAATTGAACGCTGATATGGCTACCACCTTGTTTTATGGCATCATCATTTCTATTCCTGCCATACTCATTTCAGGCATTCTCTACGGTTCATTTTTCGGAGGCATAAAAACAACGCCTAACCTGTCGTTTGTTGCTCCGCAAATTCCGGAGGATCAGCTGCCCCCTGTACATCTTTGCTTCCTGGCCGTATTGCTTCCCATCTTACTCATCAGTCTGTCTTCAATAGGCGCGCCATATCTTCCCGATGGTGGATTAAAGTCATTGATCCTGCTCGTGGGCGATCCAACAGTAAGCCTGCTGATCTCGGTATTCTTCGCTGTTTTCTCACTGGGGATCCTGAAGAAGAACGACAAACAAAAACTGAACCTGCACCTGGTTGATGCAGTGAAAGATGTCTCATCCATTTTACTGATTTTCGCCGGAGCAGGGGCATTGAAACAGATCCTGACAGATGGAGGTGTTTCACAAAACATCGCCGGATATTTGCAATCGAGTCAGCTGAATCCGTATGTGTTGGGATGGAGTATTGCAGCCGTCATCAGGGTATGTGTAGGTTCATCAACAGTGTCGGGCATTACCACGGCGGGCTTCATAACGCCCATGATGGTGACCACTAAGCTTGATCCGAACCTGATGGTCCTAAGTATCGGGGCAGGCAGTATGATGTTCTCCCATGTTAATGACACCGGCTTCTGGTTATTCAAGGAATACTTTCAACTATCGCTTAAGGATACCCTAAAAACCTGGTCAGTTATGGACACCCTGGTTTCTGTAACGGGTCTTTTAGGTGTGATCGTATTGTCGTGGTTTATATAATCAATTTGCTCGGAAAAATCGCCTTACAATTTCAAGCGGATCCCAATTTTTGATAAACCCCAAGTCACCCCCACACAGAATAGTGCAAACAGGAATGATTTGATCAGGCCAATGCCACCGATTAGTAAGAACATGGGTAGTTGAATATTCAGGAGTCCTGTTGCTGCATAGGCGAAATAGGGGATCAGGTAGGTCAGTAGTGTATCCGTGCCGGCAGGCTTGATCAGGTTGAACCAATTGAATTTACCCCACACATCTGTCAACCAATACACAGCGATAAATGCCAGGGTGGTAAACGCACTGCATAAGAAAAGCCAGGCAGGCGTTGCCCCAAGTTTGGCAAGTCCCCAATAAGGGCGGGTAACTAACGACAATATGATGAGTATTGCTGAAAACCCTAACAATACTACCGTCAGCCCTTTATTATTATCCTGTTTTCTGAAGTGTATGAAGATGGTTGAAACCAATACCCCGCCCATAGTCAAACCGGCTTCGGTTCCACCGAGGATCGAATGCGGAATGAAATGAAGAAATGCGGGGATCAAATGGGCATGATAGGCTATGCTCAGTAAAGCGAAGAAGGCCCATGCCAGAGCGATCAGCCAAAATCTGTTTTTGGCAAAAACGGTGACGAGTCCTGCCGCTAAATAGGACCAGCCTATCAAGCCAAGAATGCCCCACCATTTTGGTGAGAAGCCAGAGATATCATCATCATTTCCACCACGGTAAATGATGGCGAGTGCGAGCAAGGCGATGATCGCAGCCAGACGCGCTAGTGCTACCCAAAATCTATGTGCATTCCTTGGATAGATGTTCCAGATCACGATGAAACAAGTGCAGCAGATAACGTTCCACGTTAAGCGAAGTAAACCAGTGGCTGGTTCATTGATGTATTCTCCATTGACAAGGAAGATCCCCATGGTAAGTAGGGCAATGGTTCGGAAGACAACATGCATGGATAACTGTACCTGGCCGTCGCCTTTTTTGATCCGGTTAGAAAATGCAAAGGGAATAGACATGCCTACGATAAATAGAAATGCAGGGAACACCGTGTCCGCCAGGCCAATCCCGTCTACACCACGGTCTACGTGTTCCAGCCAGCGCGGTATTTCTTTTAAAGACCATAGGTCATTGACAAAGATCATCAGCACCATGGTCAGTGCCCGGAGTATATCTATCGATGCAATTCGCTGAGAGGTTATCAATCGCTTGGTATGAATCGAAAAGATAAAACAAAAATATTATATGTTGGTGAGCTCTTTATTAAATCAACTCACAACTTCCATCCCTCCCGGAACCGGGGCTGAAGGAGTTTGTCGGCCTCCTTATCGTTCTTGAACACCTCTTTTTTAGGATCCCAATTCAGTGGCCGGTTCAGCTGATAAGCAATATTAGACAAAGCACTTAGCGAGTTGCTACGGTGTCCAACTTCTGCCGGGCAAATAGGCTCTGTTTTATTTTTGCATGCATTCAGCCAATCACCATAATGATCGTCGGTAGCATAGAGCTTTATCTCCCCTGGTTGGATAGTTGCGGAAGCCAGGTTAGATGGATTGCTGTCGAAAAAGCTTCTGGAAACATCGATAGTGCCTTTATCGCCCTTAAATCTTACCCCAAATCCTCGTCCAAAATCAAAATGCTTCATCACCACTCCGTTTGCATAGACCATCTCCAATCCTTTCACAGCAAAAGGATTTTTAGGCGGTATAAATTGTACAGGACCGCTATTGTCCATGCCTAATCCCCATTGCGCAATGTCAAACATGTGGGCACCCCAATCCGACAAAATTCCACCTGCATATTCACGGTATTTCCGCCAGTTGGGAAAAATGTCTCTTTCAACGGGCGGTGAGAGTTCGGAATGGAAGGGGTGGAATGTAGCAGGTCCAACCCAGCCATCCCAATTGAGATGTGCTGGTTTTAATTCTTCGCCCAGGTCGCAGGCAATCGCAGGATCGCCAACGTTAACAAGCACTTCGCTGATCTTACCAATGTATCCATTGCGCACCAGTTCACAGGCATTGCGGAAGTTCTTCCAGGATCTTTGCATACTTCCTGTTTGCAGAACCACTTTGTTTTTATGAACTGCTTTCACGAGTGCACGACCTTCAACGATAGTTCTTGTCAGTGGCTTCTCGAGGTAAATATTTTTTTTAGCTTCGGCTGCCTTAATGGCCTGGTAGGCGTGCCAGTGATCAGGCGTAGCAATCACCACGCCGTCAATATTTGGGTCGGCCAGAAGTTCACGATAATCGGTAAAACCTTTGAAACCACCTGCGGGCGCCTTACCGGTAGATTCCGCATAAGCCTTTTCAGACAAACTCTTGAACAGGCTGAGCTTGGTGGCATCCACGTCGCAAGCAGACAAAATCCGTACTGGCTGTTTCTTGAATTGGTTCAGCAATCCCTTGGCCTGCTTTCCAGTTCCGATAAAGCCGAGACCGAACATATCACTTGGAGCGGTAAATCCTCTTCCAAGAACATGACGGGGAACAATAAAAAATGAAGCAGCAGCAAGTGCTGATTGACCTATAAAACGACGGCGTGAAGAAGGGGTCATATTTGGGTAGTTGAAGTTTTTGTATGACCAATTTAGATCATTGTAGTCAAACTTCAAGTCCCATTTTTTGATCCGATACGGCATGAAACCACTGTTGATTTTTTGGTTAGATTGCATGAACAATTTTTCATCATATGGATCGTCGCCATTTCCTTGCTAACGTCTCTGCTGCATTGGTTCTCCTTCACGGCCAATCTTCGCTTGCCGGCGAATATCTCGCGGGAGGCCGGAAGAAAAGGGTGATGCGCTTTGTGATCGGGTCTGATATCCATTTTGGACAAAACGAAACGCCGTATCGGCAATACCTTGAAACGGCAGTAAGTCAAATCATTTTGCAGCATAAATCGTCCCCCTTTGATTTTGGCGTGATCAACGGAGATATCGTACATGATGATATTGGTTTCTTTGGCGAAGCAAAAAAGATCCTGGACACCTTGCCGCTGACTTATTATGTCACCCAGGGGAACCACGACAAGGCCAATCCCCAGCAATGGGAGGCAGCCTGGGAACGGCCACTGAACTATGATATACGAAAAGGAGAAACGGCCATGTTGTTTGCCAGTACGTCAAATGTAAAAGGGGAGTACCTGCCGCCGGATATGGACTGGTTGGCAGCAAAGTTCAAAGAGTATGAAAAATCCAAACATGTACTGCTCTTTATTCATATCCCTCCGGTGAAATTCACGGCCAACGCCATTGAATCGAAGCCATTCATAGAACTGGTGAAAAAACAAAAGAATCTGCGCGCCGTTTTTCATGGGCACGAGCACGATAAGGACAGCATCATCTGGCACAACAATATTCCCTACATATTTGATGGCCATATTGGCGGCAACTGGGGCGTTTCTTATCGTGGCTTTCGTGTAGTGGAATTATACAGTGATGGCGCACTGGTCACTTACATGATGAATCCGGATACGAAGATCAATAATGAGGCGATATGAGGCTTCTTTATTTCACCTTCCAAGCTTACGTTTACTGAAGCGTCATGTCCAGTAATTCTTTCACAAAATCCTGGAATACAGCTTTCAGTTTGCTGTCACCATCCGTCCCGTAGTTGATGAAAAAAACATGGGTCACTTTTTTGTTTGGGAAGTAAAACATATTGGCTGAATAGCCCACATCCCTTCCTGAATGTCCTATTCCAGCATTAATGCCACGATCGATATATTTTTTCATGATGCCATAGCCGTACTGGTTAGGGAAGTCAGCCTTCCCATAGGTTTCCATCAGTTGTAAGGATTTTGGGAGAAGTAGGTCTTGTTTAATAAGAAGACGGTTGATAAAATTATAAAGGTCAAATACATTGGAAAATATACCGCCGAAGCCATTCCCGCTGCCGGTGATCAGGTTTGAGACGTTCACGATCGTATTGTTGTTATACAAGTCGAAATAGCCCTGTGCAGTATAGGATGGCGTGGCGTCGTGAGGCTGATAGAATGTATTATTCATTCCCAAAGGACCCAGGAGCTTGCTATGCAATAGTTCCGAGTGTTTTTTGCCCGTTGCCGCTTCAATGATCATGGAAACCAGT
>JANMHK010000461.1:0-27497 GCA_031375135.1 Sphingobacteriales bacterium
ATTCAATCAGCTGGCTCCTCCAATAGTCTGCCTCGTCTTTCATATCTTCAGGAACAGGCACTTCCTGGTAGGTCATACCCTGACCTGCTTCATCCCAGATGATCCCTTTCATGGTGATCAAGTCTACGATTCCCTTGAAATCGTCTTCTCCACCGATCGGAAGCTGAAGGGGAACCGATTTTGCGCCCAGCATTTCCCTGACCTGCTTTACAACATTCAGGAAATCAGCACCTGCGCGGTCCATTTTATTCACAAAACCCAAACGCGGTACGTTGTAACGGTTCGCCTGGCGCCAAACAGTCTCAGATTGTGGCTCAACACCGTCAACGGCCGAGAATAATGCCACCAGACCGTCGAGTACACGCATTGACCTTTCCACTTCTACCGTGAAATCCACGTGACCCGGGGTATCAATAATGTTGAATTTATATTTCTTGGTGTCCGGAACAGGCTGGCCCTGCTGAGTAGGGAAATTCCAGAAACAGGTTACCGCAGCAGAAGTAATGGTAATACCCCTCTCCTTTTCCTGTTCCATCCAGTCTGTAGTAGCCGCGCCATCGTGCACCTCGCCTATTTTATGCGACATCCCTGTATAATACAGGATACGCTCTGTGCAGGTCGTTTTGCCTGCATCGATATGCGCTGCAATACCGAAGTTTCTTTGAAAGTTTAAGTCTGCCATGACAATTATATTGTGAAATTTGAGGGTGCAAAGGTAGGAAGAAAATGTGAGATCAGAAAATGTAGCTGCTACCCCGGACAACAAAAAATGGGCCGGTAAACTGGTTACCGACCCATAGCTTATAAAGGGTTGAGGGGTTACTCGAAAATGATCTTTTCAGTTTGGGTTGTACCCGCGTTGATGTCCGTGATCCGGATCAGATACATTCCAGCCGGCATGTTTTTCCGATAGATGGGTATCGAAGCCTGCTGAACGCGCTGAAGCGTTTTTTCCTGCATCATCTGGCCGCTGATGGTAAACATCTGGATCCTCAGGTCAGTGCTCCTGGCGTTCGAGAATACCAGGTTGACTACATCCCTTGCAGGAACCGGGTAGATCCGAAGGCTCGTGCTGGCCCAGTTCAGTGACACCGTATTGCTGTACACATACTTGCCATCCACGTCCACTGCTTTGACCCGATAATAATTATTACCATTCAATGGCCGCCCGTCGGTGAACCGGTAGTTGTTTCTTGGCGCCGGCGTTTTTGCAGGGAGGGTTCCAACGATTCCGAATCCGTTACCCTGGTTATCTGTTCTTTCGATGACATACTCTTTCACATTCTTTTCCCCTTCTACATCGAAGCTCAGGTCAGCAGCCGCTCCATTCTTTTTACCGTTGAGAACGATCCGGGAAACCGGCAGCAAAATACAGTCGCCTGTTATATGGTGTTCAGTAATCTGACTTAAACAACCGTTGTTGACCGACATTTTCACCACATAGATTCCGGTATCGGCCAACGTGAGGAATGGAATATTATAGCTAGGTCCTGTTCCAACAAGAATACTATCTGTTCCAACCCGCTTGTACCAGGTATAGACCGAGTTTGCAACAATCGTTGCATCAAGGGTGATATTTGCATTCAAACAGTTGCTCGTTGCTGTGACAAATACATTTTCCAACGGCAGTACACTCGCATCACTCAACGAAGCATTGCCACAGGCATCAATGGCCCTCATCCTCACCAGGGAGTAACTGGCTCCGTTCGTGATGGCAAATATCGGACTGCTCTGCCATCCTGTATTAATAGATGGTGTGGTTGGATTGCTGGCAATGATCTGGTACAGGTAAGGCGCCGTTCCACCGATCATCTGTGTACTTACACTGAAGTTGTTATTGCTGCACTGATACACCGCTGAATTCGCCATCTGCGGATATTCGTATGGCGTGACTACAACGGTATCATATAATTTATTGACGCAGGCCCCGGGAAGATCATATTGAATGATATAGGTGGCAGGACCAACACTATACCAGGTAAATGTATTTCCGGATTGAATAGAATAACCGAGGCTTGTATTTGCATTGTCGATCTTGATGATCACAGGGATTACAGGGCCGAGATTAGACGTCACTGTAACCTGCACATCTGATGATCCATTCGGCAAGGTTCCGGTAGGACACTGCTGTACGATATTGATTGTTTTAGTGATCGAAGAAAGTTGTGGCGTCACCATGATCGATGAACTCCTTCCACAGGCATCAATGATCTCAACACGGTATTGGAAACCTGGAGAAAGTGCCGGCAGATCGTTCACCGTTATCGTGGTAGCAGATGAGTTGACATTACCCATCACGTTGTTTAACGGATCATACACGGTAACAATATATGGTGCAATACCTGAAGTAATGCTTGTTGTAATATTGGTCATACCCATTGAACAGGATGCCGTAGTTGCAGCAGTCACATTCAGCGGAACCATTGTTTCAGAGAATGGAAAGAGGAATGGTGTTAGATAACAACCATCTTCAATTCTCATGGTATAGTTACCGTACGCAGGGATTGTAAATGAACCCGTCGTATTTGACAGGATGACCACATTGGATGCATTCAAAACATAATAAACAGGATTTGTCAATAAGTTCTGACCGGTCACGGAAACATTAAATCCGGTACATGTCAGGTTACTGGTCACCACGCCACCAACAGAAGGCGTTGGCCTTGTTGGATTAATGTTTCGGGTGATGGTTGTATCATAACAGAGCGGATCATTAATGATGTCGATAGAATAATTTTCATATCCAAGGATATTAAACACACCCGTTGAATTGGATTGTACAACAGTACCGGCTGCATTTTTCAAAACATAAAACGCATTGTTGAAATTAAGCAGGCCAGATACGGTAGCCGTGAAACCAGGACAGGTAAGATTTGTTGCGGTAACAACCCCTCCATCAGGCTTAGGCCTGGTCCCCGTGAAGCATCGTACAATGGTGGTATCATAACAAAGCGGATTATTCTTCATCTCCATGCAGTAACTGCCGTAGAGCAGATTGGTGAATACGCCTGTTGTATTTGAATCAATTCGTACCCCGCTGTTGTTGATCAGTGTATAGACAGGATCATTAAGATTCGAAGCGCCCGTTATACTTCCCGTAAATCCAAGACATCCATTAGCACTAATACTAACATTTCCGAGTTCCGGTAAAAGCTTTTTAACGGTGAGACATCGAACGATGGTGGTATCGTAACATGCAGGATCATTCTTGATGGTCACGCAATAAGTTCCGTATGGGAGATTATTGAAGACACCGGTGCCAGAGGGATCGCAAGTGATCAGCACATTATTGACATCATAAATACAATACTGCGGATTGTATAATTGGTTCTGCGAATTCACTGAGAGATCGACCGTGTTACACTTCCTTAATATACTTAATGATTCTCCGACACTTGGCGGAATCGGTCTGCCTGTAAAGCAAACCACGATCGTGGTATCGTAACAGGCCGGATCATTCTTCACATTAATACAATAACTGCCATAAGGAATGGTGGCGAAAACACCTGTACTGTTGCTGGCCAATGTGGTTGTTCCTTGTACGAGGGTATATACCGGATTATTAAGATTGGTCTGACCGGTAACCGCCGCATCAAATGTTGAACAGAGATGATTGGTCATGGCTACGGTCGATGAAACAGACGGTATCAATGGTAATACTTGCAGTGATCGTACGATTGTGGTATCATAACAACCATCCTTCACCTGCACGGTATATGTTCCGTTCAATACGCCCGTGAATGTACCTGACGAATCGCACCTAATCAAGGTAGCACCCTGGTACAGGCAAAAATTAGGTTTAGTGAAATTTACAAGTCCTGTTACCGTAGCGTCAAATGTTGTACAGGTCACCCTGGTTATGTTGATCGGTCCGGTAATATTTGGAACAGGTTGAACCACTGTAAAAGGTACATTGATGGTGGTATCATAACAGACGTCTCTTACCCTAATGGTATAAGAACCACCAGGTACGCCGGTGAATGTTCCGGTGGCATTACAAGCCCCCACCTGCACATTACTGCTGTTAAACAGGCAGAAATTAGGACTGGTTAAATTCGAACTGGCAGTGATGGAAGCGGTAAACGCATTACATCCGGTCAGCGAAGTTTGCACAGTGGCACTTACACTCGGTTTAGGATTGATCGCCCAGGGCACTGCAGCCCTGTTACCACAACCATCTCTGGCTACCAGTGTTATTGATCTTCGTAAGCCTATCACTGCTGTAAACGTATCTGTCACATTCCAGACCGTATCTGCCACACCCCTGACCCAGCCATACTGGAAACCAGTAAAGATGGAGTCTGGCGTTTGCTTGCCTCTATTGTCTTTCAGATTAATAAAAAGCTTTGCCGTTCCGCATCCACTTGTTGTTCCGCCGGAGCTCTGGATCCACCAGTCATATGGCAAAATGGTGGCCCTTCTCGTTTGAAGGCCACTGCAGGAGTCTTCCATTTGAATGGAATAATCACCTGCGGGTAAATTATTAAATGCGCCCGTAGCATTATTGACACCCACAAGGGCCGGAACCGGGGCGGCAGTAATGGTAAATTTAAAAGGAGGTCTGCCACCTGTGAGGCCTGTTACAGAAACTGAGCCGTTGGTCGCATTCTTACAGGTGACATTATTGGTTAATAACGAAAACCGGGGATCGACATAGGTTCCCGGCACAATCACATTTTTTTGAATTTTTGTACAGTTAAGGCCGATGTCTCTCACTTCTACGTCGTAAGTGCCGGCCATCAGACCAGTAATAACAATTGAAGAGGTAAACGGGGTATTAACAGGGCCCCTTACACGATAATTATATTGTCCCGAACCTCCGCTGGCAAATACGGTTACAACGCCTGTGGCCTTACAGCGGGATTCAACGGTAAAAATGGTGAGATTGACGGAGTTCCCGCAATTTCCACTGTTCCCATTCTGGGCCGTTAATGATAAAGAGAATATCATGCACATGATCAGGCATGATACCCGTAAAATAAGATACTGGATCGAACGCATACAACCGGGTTTTACAAGGGTTTGAATACTACCCGATTATAACGCAGACTAATGTTCCTGAAGTATAAGCTGAATGGAATTTTTATATGATACTCAGCCAGTTGCGGAAAAAAAACCGAATAAAACGCTGATTTTGAGCGAAGTACGATTTTACAAGATTTAATATTTCAGGCAAAAAAAAGCCACCAAAAAGGTGGCTTCTTCATTGAATATGTTGTTGTTAGATCCTGAAATGTGCAAAAGCTTTGTTTGCTTCAGCCATCTTGTGGGTGTCTTCTTTCTTCTTATATGCACCACCTTCACCCTTACTTGCAGCTACGATCTCATTGGCTAATTTATCAGCCATGGACCTGCCGTTTCTTTCCCTGGAAAAACGAATTAACCATTTAATACTCAGGGAAATTTTTCTGTCGGCACGTACTTCAGAAGGAATCTGGAAAGTAGCACCACCAATCCTGCGACTCCTCACCTCAACGGCTGGAGAAACGTTTGAAAGGGCTTTTTTCCAAATTTCGTATCCATCTTCACCGGTTGTTTTGGCAACCTTATCCAGTGCATCGTAGAAAATGGTCAGTGAAGCACCTTTTTTACCTTGCCACATTAAGTTGTTCACGAAACGGGATACCAATGCATCACTGAATTTAGGATCTGGTGCTATCGGTAATTTTTTGGCTCTTGCTTTCCTCATGGATGATCAGTTTGTATAGAATGAGTTACTTTTTAGCTTTTTCGCGCTTTGTACCGTACTTAGAACGGCTCTGCTTCCTATCCTTCACACCCGCAGTATCCAGGCTTCCCCTTACGATGTGATACCTCACACCCGGAAGATCCTTAACACGACCACCACGAATCAATACGATAGAGTGCTCCTGCAGGTTATGCCCTTCTCCGGGAATATAAGCGATCACCTCAACTTTATTGGTCAGACGAACTTTAGCAACCTTTCTAAGGGCTGAGTTCGGCTTTTTTGGAGTGGTTGTATATACACGAGTGCACACGCCACGACGTTGCGGGCAGGCATCCAAAGCCCTTGATTTACTCTTGGCTCTGATAATCTCTCTTCCTTTTCTTACTAATTGTTGAATAGTAGGCATTCGTACCCTGATTTTTAAACGGGAGGCAAAAGTAGGGATAAATTCCTTTTGTTACAAAAAAAATATCCCCGAATTAGAAAATGTGGAAATGTCTGGTCGGCCGGCCTTCACCCCCTGTCCATCACGATACTTTATACATCCATTGGTGTGTATCTGTGGCATTTCCGGAGCGAATGGCATCAAGACGAATTTTCAGCTCTGGAGCTGTCTTCCAGAGGTCAGTATTGAATTCCATGACAAAATCCTTGTATTTAAGCTCCCTGATCATAGAAATAGTGGCTGCAGTGCCAGTTCCAAACACCTCAAAAAGCTCTCCTTTCCGATAGGCAGCGATCATATCGTCGATATTCACCAATGTTTCCCTAACCTCAAATCCCATCTCTTTCAGGAGGGTGATTGCGCTATCCCTGGTCACACCGGCGAGGATGGTTCCCTGGTCAAGGCCAGGCGTATAAACGGTATTCCCCACTACAAAGAACACGTTCATCACCCCGATTTCCTGAACATATTTGTGTTCAAAGGCATCTGTCCAAAGAACCTGGTCGTACCCCTTTTTTTTAGCCTCTGCCGTTGCATACATCGCAGCTCCATAATTTCCGGCTGCTTTCGCAAACCCAACGCCGCCCGGCACTGCCCGTACATACTGCTCCTCAACGTAGATCCGCATAGGAGCAACATAATAAGGTCCTGTTGGGGAAAGTATGATCATGAACTTATACTTTTCGGAAGCCTTGACCCCGATCACTTCATCTGTAGCGAACATGAACGGCCTTATGTATAAAGAGTGGTCCGGTTTCCCTGGGATCCATTTCCGATCCAGTTTTATCAACTCACGCATGCCATCGATAAAGATCTCTTCCGGAACCTGTGGCATAGACATGCGCTCCGCGGAAATATTGAACCTTTTGAAATTATCATGCGGGCGAAATATGAAGGCTTCGTCATCACTATTGCGGTAGGCTTTGATCCCCTCAAAAATGGCCTGACCATAATGAATGGCAGCAAGCGAAGGCTCCATTAACAATGGCTGGTAAGGCTTTATTTCCACCAGTCCCCATTTCCCATCTTCATATTCAACTTCAAGCATATGGTCCGAAAAGTATTTCCCAAAAGGAAGGTTTTCAAGGTTGATATCTGCTAACTTGCTTCTCTCAACACGTGTGATCTGTAGATCCGTTGCGGCGATCATATTGACGTAAATTTGATACAAAGAAACAAAAAAACTAACAATCATTAGTATAACAAATGGGCACATTCGAGCCTTTACTTAACCCCGGGGCGCTGCGCATGCTATATGGAGATTCACTGTACAACATTGATAAGCAGGATAAAAAGCATCCAGCCGAAAGCTCACCCACCGCCAAAAAAAAATATCTTATGCTGATGCGTGAGCATGTGGTTCCCGGAGATCCATTATATGTATTTCTCACTGGTATCCTCAACGCCTGCAAGATCAATGTGATTGAAGTGAATATGATCAGTCCATTCAGGCAGGACGCAGACTATCAAACACTTTCTGATGAATATGGAGCCAGCTTTGTGACCATGTTCGGTGTCGAAGCGGCAGACATTAAGCTGCCTGTATTCTTTCCCCATTTTCAGGTGCAGAACCATAACGGCGTGACTTATATTGGCTCGCCGGATCTGTCTGTTATTGAAAACGATAAAGCAGCTAAACAGAAATTATGGCACAGCCTTAAACAAGCATTTTCTATTTAATATGGATACGCTGATCTTTGCTACCAACAATGAGCATAAAGTGAACGAGGTCCGGGCGGTGTTGAAAGGAAGATGGGATATCATTACCCTGAAAGAAGCGGGGATCAACAAAGATATCCCTGAGCCACACGAAACCCTGGAAGAAAACGCCCGCGAAAAGTCCATGACCATTTACCATCTTTCAGGCAAGAATTGTTTTAGTGAAGACACGGGGCTTGAAACAGAGGCACTGCATGGAGAACCGGGAGTCAGATCTGCCCGATACGCGGATACGGGATCTGCTGCCGATAATGTAGCCAAGCTCCTTGAAAACATGAAAGGAGCGGGCAACCGTAAGGCAAGATTCCGTACGGTCATATCACTGGTTCTTCATGGCCTTGAATATCAGTTCGAAGGCATTTGCAATGGTATCATTATTGACGAAAAGAAAGGCCATTCAGGCTTTGGTTATGATCCGGTTTTTGTACCTGATGGCGATACACGTACTTTCGCAGAAATGAATATGGATGAAAAAAATATTTTCAGCCATAGAAAAAAAGCCATGAATAAGCTCATCGCATTCCTCGGCAAGGAATCAGGGGCCGATCATGTTAATTAAAATAAATGAATATCTCAGGCAACCATAGTTTAAGTGAATCCGACTTAATTCAGGGAAGCATCAACGGCGACAGGCGGATGCAGGAACAGTTATACAGCACCTATTCACCTAAAATGTATGGTGTTTGCCTGCGTTACGCTGGAAATGCTGATGATGCCCAGGATATATTGCAGGAGGGCTTTGTGAAAGTCTTTAAAAATCTCCCCCGTTTCAGGGCGGAAGGATCTTTTGAAGGCTGGATGAGGAGAATTTTCGTTAATACGGCTATTGAGCATTACCGGAAGAAGGTGAATCTTCAGCCAGTAGGCGAAAACCAGGAGTCAACGCTGGAGAATAATGACTGGTCAGCACTGGACAGGCTGGCGGTTAAAGATATTATGCAAGCTGTTCAGGAATTGTCGCCCGGATATCGAACCGTATTCAATTTGTACGTGATTGAGGGTTACACCCATAAGGACATTGCAGCCATGATGGGAATCAGTGAAGGAACGAGTAAATCGCAACTGGCGAGGGCCAAAGCGATCTTACAAAATATCATCACGGGAAAGAAAAAAGGATCCAATAAAAAATAGTTGATCATGGAATGGCGGAAAAACCTTTATCAATTTGAAGTTACACCCCCTGCAAATGCATGGGACAATATAAGAGCGGAGCTGGAAAGTGACGTGCCCGTGATCAGGAAAGCACTTACAGATTATGCTGAAGAACCGCCCGCTTTAGTTTGGGAAGCAATAACGAAACAACTGGATCTGCCCGGGAAGACATCCCTTGTTTGGTACAGGAGACCTGCTTATGTTACCCTTGCCGCCGCCTCTGTAGCAGCCATCGTTTTTCTTTTCGTTAATTTTTATACTGGCCGTAAAGATTTTTCTGCAGCAGATGTTGCAGCATCTGTATATAAGCCAGGCCCTGTTATTCAGCCAGCTGCCACATCAGACCCCGTTGCTGTTCGTATGGACAATGAGGACGAAAATTATATTTATCTCGTCACTAAATCGGGAGAAGTGAAAAGAGTTTCTTACAAGTTGGAGAAAATGGTACCAGAGATCATGAAGCAGGATGGTGAAAAGTTCCGGAAATGGAGTAATAAAATAGAAGCTTCGGCTTTTATTCCTGCAGGTAATAATTTTTTCGACATTGCTGAAATGATTCGGATACTTGGCGACGAGAAGCCCTGACATCCCGGCGCTTCCTGCTTTCATCAATTCACACTAAACATTCCAGATCTTCCTGCTTTCATCAGCCTGAATGACCAGCATATCATGGCCGTTTTCGATCACAGCCCCACGCTCCTCCCCTTTTTGCAAGAACAATGTTTTGGCAGGATTATAAACCAGATCATACAAATAATGTAAAGGCGTAATGGCCTCGTATGGCAGTGGAGCACAAGCATTGGTATTGGGAAACATACCTAGCGGCGTTGTATTTACAATAAGCGTATGCTCTGCTATTCGTTCGGCACTCAAATCATTATAACCGATCATTCCCACTGAGGGTGTCCGGCTCACCTGGATCGATTTTATAGACCTTTGCTGCAGCACATACATAACTGCTTTTGCAGCACCGCCTGTACCCAGCACAAGGGCTTTGTTGTGACGGCCTTCGAGTTTCTTTACCAGGGATCTGTCAAACCCGATGACATCCGTATTATAACCGATTTTCCTGCCGCTTTCAATCTTAATACAATTACAGGCCCCGATCTTTTTTACGGCATCTGACAATTCATCCAGGTATGGAATGACCGACTCTTTATAAGGAATGGTCACATTCAAACCCTCAAGCTGCCCATCTTCCCACAACATGGTCAGGTTCGCGATATTCTCCAACGGGAAATTCTCGTAGGTTGCGTCGATACCTTCTGTGGTGAAAATATCAGTAAAATATTTTTTTGAAAAAGAATGAGTCAGGGGAAATCCTATCAGCCCGAATTTTCTCATTTAATCGTGGGTTTGTCAAGATAGAGATGAAAAGTATCTCCCCTTAACCCAATTCTCATGGTCTCCAGTGGTATTGCTTCTGAAGGTGCGATATTACCAAGGTTTACATTGGCACCGATAAGCTCGATAAAATATAACTGCTGTGCCTTTTGAGGAGCTTCCCATATGATTTTTTCTTCCGGGATCTGAGTGAGTATCTCCTGCACCAATCCTTCCCTGACTTCTCCTGAGCCCCTGTAAATGCCAACGTTACCAGCTTCCCTGGCTTCTGCAATCACATAAGTGGAACCTGCGTTGAGCTCTGCCCGCATCAGTTCGATCCACTTGTAGGGAGGAATGATATGCGCAGCATCTTTGCTTCCTACTTCGCTGAGCACAGTTCCATGCTTGGTAAGCTTTTCAATATATCCGCATTTCTCCGCATGTGGAATTTCAATAGAACCATCACTGACTTCCATGTAATCAATGCCGTAGTCACGACAAACTTCAATATAATCGGCAAATTGATTTCTGATCAGGAATGCTTCAAACAAGGTTCCGCCAAAATAAACAGGAAGGTCGTACGACCGATAAATTTCAATTTTCTCGCGGAGGTTGGGAGTAACAAAGGAAGTTCCAAAACCCAATTTGATGATATCGACATGGGGATGGGATACACTCAAAAAATTGCGCGCTTCTTCAGTACTCAGCCCCTTGTCCATGACCATAGTGAGGCCTGAAGCACGGGGTTTCAATATTCGATCCGGAATTTGAGACAGGTTAAAATTCATGGCGGCAATTTTGGAATGCCGCAAAAATAGGAATAAACGGCTAACTGCTGAAAGCTTAGATGGACCTCTTTCGTTTAAATGTTGCAATTACGTCCACCACGGCCTGATTTTGAAGGATCATGGGATTGATCTCAATGAACTTCTTTAATAGTTTAGGGGCTTTTTGCAGGGCCGATTCAAGCTGAAGCAATGCTTCCTTGGATTTCCCCCTGGCAAACAAGATGGCAGCCCTGTAAAACTGGAAAATCGGTTTCTCACCAGCTTTATTTTCAGCGATGCCAACCTGAACCTCTGCTTCATCAAAAAGCGCGGCACTATAGAGGCAACTAATCAGGGATTCCCACCCGGAGGTACTCCTGGGCCTATACTGAACTACCAGGGTGAAATGAAAAACAGCCTCTTTCAACTTTCCAACATGAAGGTAACATTGGCCCATGGCCAGGTTAAAATCAGGTTGGACCCTACTGATCTTGGTGGCAGATTCCAGGTATTTCAATGCCTGACTCCAGTTATCCTCGTTCATATATGTGCAGGCCACTTTATAATAGAGCTTGGCATCTTCCTGATTCAGGTGCGATGCCTTACGGTAGTAAAACCGCGCCTGCGCATAATTTTTGAGCTTGTCGTAGCAATGCCCGATCGCCTCATAGATCACGTCTTCCGGCCTGGCTAGTTCAATCACTTTTTCAAGTGCTTCAACGGCATCCTTATACTTACGCAAACGCATAAACGCATCCGCCATATTCCGGTAAGCATAATCAAACTTTTCATTGATCGCCAGTGCATACTTGTATGCATCGATGCTTTTTTCATACAACTTCAATCCCTGGTAAGAAGCAGCAAGATTAAACCAGGCGAGTTCATTGTAAGGATATTCATCTATGATGGCATTGTGAAGCCTGATGCTTTCTTCATTACGCCCCGTGAAGTCGGTCCAAAAACAGATCTTATATAAGGCTTCTTCGTTATTGGGATCATGCTCCAGGATGAGCTTCAGGCAATCAAATATCTTGTCGAACTCCTCATAATCGTCATATACATCAGCCAATTCAAATAGCAGGTTAACCCTTTCTTCCCCGTCGAAAAGGACCAATGCCTCTTCAAGTAACTGCACCGCTTTTTCCTGTTGGTCGAGGGCCAGGTAGGCGTCTGTTTTAAGAATGTAAATGTCGATATCGGTACTGTCCAGTATCGATGCCTGGTCCAGCATCTCTAAAGCTTCCTGGTATTTGCGGGTGGCGATCAGTAAATCAGCCTTTTTTACGATCAATGCCGAGGAATAGGGAAACTGCTCCATACCCACCTCAACGGCTTCGAGGGCCTTCGGGAGATCGTCCATATCGTCAAAATGATCGACAATTCGTTCAAAAGACTCCTCATAAAGAAAACTGTGGGTTCTGCCGGCCTTAAGGTTTTCGAACTGCCGCAGGAGTTCCCTGATGTCTTCATGATCTTCTCGGTAAGGATTCTTGCTCATGCGGAAGGTATAGGTTACTTGTAAATTAATTCATTAATTGGTTGATAATGCACAGGCTAGCGGCATTTTATCCCCGATTAAGTGAATTCTGTGAATAAAGTTTTGAAGAATTCCGTTAACAAACTGATAAACGGTTATGGGAACTGGAATAGTTTTTGTTAAATTTGTATGAGATGAGCAATGCTACACATATCAGGATGGGTCGATTTACCAGAAAAGTACTGGTTATACTGTCGATTCTTTGCCTTGGGCAGTATGTATTTGCTGTTGAAGGATTGATAGATGGTGGCAAAAAGTCTACAAAAACGTTCTCAACGATAAAATCGGACCTGAGCATTTCGCTTAAATCCGGATATCATTTCCACAATTACAAGAATATGGGACAGTCACGTGGGCAAACCATGGTGCGGTCTAATTCGATCATCACTTTTCAGAAAGGAAATGTAACCTGGGTGATGCCTAACCGGAGCAAGACTAAGATCCTGCAGAAGTTCAAGACTCCAGGTACAAATTAATTCAGCTTTTTATTGGGAACCCGCTTTCAAACCTTCGTCATAGGTCATTTCCCGGTATCCCGACCTCGGTATTTCGAAGCGTGAAATTGGAACAGGATCAAAGCTTACTTTGCTTGCCGCGTATTTAACCCTAATACTGCCAACAATAGATTCAAACTCCAAAGGCACTCCCGGCAAATTCCTGAACTGCGCATCATAGTCTTTGTTTTCCAGCACCAGATCGGGCGTGTAATAGACGATGAAGGTTGTACCATCGGTCATTTTTGCCATCGCTTTTTGGCAGGTATAACCGGCGATCTTCTTCGTCTCGTCCGTTTTTGTGTATACAATGCCTTCATATTTTTTATTCTTGTCGGCCCAGTTTTGCCTGTTCATCCGGATCATCAACTTCTGTGCTCCAAATTCACGCATCACTACACCGCTGCCGGCTTTTGAATCATAGATGGTAGATGAGTTGCCGATCGCGCTTTTGAGGTCAGTACGCGATAGTCCGCCCTTAATGAAAACAACTGCAGTAGCGCCGTCAAACACGTCAGCCATTTTGGCCTGGCTGGAACCAGTTTGGACTGAAACATCATACATCACGGCCCCTTCAGATAAAATCTTTTGGGCGCTGGCATTCAGGAAACTGCACAGAAATAGTAGTAAAATGGTTGATCTCATCATAAGAGTAAGATATGAAATGTCGACAATCCGTTGTCAGGCGGCTGTTAAGCTTTTTATTTTTTCTGGGTCTTTTTCTTCATGTCTTCCACCTTCTTCTGGGTTTCCTGCATAGATTCCAGACGTTCCTGCCACTTGGGTTTGGTCTTGGGCTTTTTCTTATTCTGTTCGATGTTCGCCAGAATCTTATCGTGATCGATGATGAAATTCTGGATCACGTATTGCAAAGCCAGGGTGATGAGGTTTGAGACCGTATAATACCAGGTAAGGGCCGAAGGCAAGCCATTGAAAATGCCCAACAGCATGACCGGGAAGATATAAGGCATATACTTAAGCATGGGATTATTCTGATCGGGCGTCATGCTCATGCTATACAAGGAGATCAACAAACTGGTTACCACTGCTAGCAGTGTAAAAAGACTAAGGTGACTGCCTATGAATGGTATATTAAAATCCCAGGTCAGGATCTTATCAAAAGAAGAGAGATCCTGCGCCCACCAAAAGGATTTTCCACGCAGGGAAATTTCTGCGTTAAAGAAACTGTAAAGTGCAAAGAATATCGGAATCTGAAGCAAGGCCGGAATGCAACCGCCTAAAGGATTAACCCCGGCCGTTCTGAACAGTTTCATTTGCTCCATGCTGTATGCCTGCTGGTCTTCCTTATACTTTTCTTTCAGGATATCCAGTTCCGGTCTGAGGGCCTTCATTTTCGCGCCGCTGAGGTAACTGGTATATACGAGAGGAGAAGTCAGCAGCCGGATGATAATCGTCAATAAAGCGATCACCAAACCATAGCTCTTAATAAACCCGGAAAACAGGTTAAACACGGGCATTACAATAACCCTGTTGATGTATTTCACAAAAGCATAAAAACCCTGACCCAGGTTGACCACGTCTTCCAGATCCATTTTATAGGCTTTCAATACTTTATAGTCGTTTGGACCAAAATAAAAACTCAGGGGTATTTCAACAGACGGACCGGCTGGTATAGCCAATCGCAAGTTGGCCATGGCAGAAGCGACAACCCTGATGCTGTCCGCAGAAGGCATCGTGGTATTGATCTCAGCAAATGAAAAACCGTTTTTGGCGATCAGGGTATGGTTAAAGAATTTCTGTTTCAGGCTTATCCATTTCACCCCATCTTCCCATTTCTCATTAAACCCGTCTTTCATACCGAAATAATCGAACCCGTCTTTATTGTAAATATCCACTTGGGTTTCTCTTCTTTCGCCCAGCACGTCGATCTCCTGTTGCAAGGCCTTGATCTGCCAGGCCAGGTCCAGGGAATTCTTTCCCAGCAACTGGTCAGCCTTATTCATGATAATGCTCCAGCCTACCATGTATTCATTAGCGGGAAGGGAGAATTTATGGGTCACTGATTTCCCCGACGAATCTGATAATGTGTAAGAGATTGTTTGGCTACCGTCCTGGTTTTTAGAAACAGGTCCTTTGGCAAAAAACAATTCCGAGATTTCCCCGATATTATTTGAGCCGGTATTGATGCGGTAGGAGAATTTGTCGAACTCCGTACCCGATAACCTGACAGGGGTGCTGTCGGGCGAAAGGTAGTTTTTCAACGTAATATAGGCCGGCTGTCCACCTTTGTTGGTAAACCCTATTGATACCAGGCTATTTTCAAGTACTGTGATCTCTTCTTTTTCAAAAGAGGCATTGTTGAACTGACCGGCAGAACTCACCCTGTTGAGCGTATCTGCTTGCAGGGAATCTGTTAAACGGACCTGGGGATCAACGACTGGCTGCAGTTTAGCCAGTGAGTCCTGCGCCCTTTTCTGTTTTACTTCAAGTTCTATCTGACCCTGGCGTGTATAATAAAAGTAGCCGAAGAAAAGTAAAGCGAGCAACACAAATCCAATCACCGAGTTTCTGTCAAGTTTCATATTCCTTATTGAGCGGCAAAGGTAAGGGATTACCGGATTACCGGATTGGCGGATTGGCGGATTACCGGATTGACGGATTGGTGGATTGGCGGATTGGTGGATTGGCGGATTGGCGGATTGGCGGATTGGCGGATTGGCGGATTGGCGGATTGGCGGATTGGCGGATTGGCGGATTACCGGATTGGAGGATTGGAGGATTGGAGGATTGGAGGATTAAAGAATTCGCCAATGCGCCAATGCGCAAATTCGCCAATTCAAATCATTTCGCTTTGCAGCAATGGATTTTTGACGGAATTCCTATGCTCCGCGTTTTCTTTGGCAGCTTTCACAAAGCCAACAAATACCGGGTGCGGATTTTCCACCGTACTTCTCAGCTCAGGATGGTATTGCACGCCAATGAAGAAGGGATGGTCTTTCAACTCGACGATCTCTACCAGTTTACTCTCCGGATTGATGCCACTGGCGATCATGCCGGCTTCCTCGTATTGCTTGAGGTATTTGTTATTGAACTCCCAACGGTGACGGTGGCGTTCTGTAATAGCGTCAGTTCCATAAACCCGTTCTGCAAGGGATCCCGGGAGTATTTTACAGGGATAACTTCCCAATCGCATGGTTCCACCCTTAGCGGTGACTTTTTTCTGTTCTTCCATCAGATCGATCACGGGATCTATCGCGTTGGGATCCATTTCGGTAGAATGGGCTTGCAGATGAAGTACGTTCCTTCCAAATTCAATCACTGACATTTGCATGCCAAGGCATATCCCAAAGAAAGGAAGCTTGTTTTCCCTGGCATATTTGACGGCTAATATTTTGCCCTCAATACCCCGGTGGCCAAACCCCGGTGCAACCAGCAGTCCATCCAGGTTGGCCAGTTTTTCTTCAACATTCGATTCTGTAATGAACTCGCTGTGGATATTGATCACATCTACTTTACATTCATTCATTGCGCCCGCATGAACGAAAGATTCTAAGATCGATTTGTAAGCATCCTGCAATTCAATGTATTTCCCGATCAATCCTATATTCACCTTGGCCTTGGGATATTTCAGTTTATCCAGGAATTCCTTCCATTTGGTCAGGTCCGGTTCATGATAATTGGTGATGTGCAACTTCTTCAAACAGATCACATCAAGCTTTTCACGCATCATGATCACGGGCACCTCATAGATCGACGCAGCATCTTGTGCTTCGATCACCGCTTCTGTTTTCACATTGCAGAATAAAGCGATCTTTTGCCTTAATTCAATGGACAAGGGGCGCTCAGTACGACAAACGATAATGTCCGGATGAACGCCGTTTTCACTCATCAGTTTTACACTATGCTGGGTGGGCTTAGTTTTCAACTCTTTGGCTGCTTTAAGATAAGGCACCAGCGTTAAATGCACTACCAGGCAATCTTCGTCTTCCAATTCCCACTGTAACTGACGCACTGCTTCGATAAATGGCAGACTTTCAATATCACCAACTGTTCCTCCAATTTCGGTAATGACAATATCATAACCGGAATTGCCCAGCATTTTCATCCTGCGCTTGATCTCATCGGTAATATGAGGAACCACCTGAACTGTTTTTCCCAGGTAAGCGCCTTCCCTTTCTTTGTTGATCACTGTCTGATATATTTTGCCCGTAGTGACGTTATTGGCCTGAGAAGTAAAAATATTCAGGAACCTTTCGTAATGGCCAAGATCGAGATCGGTTTCGGCACCATCTTCAGTAACAAAACACTCCCCGTGTTCATATGGATTAAGCGTGCCGGGATCTACATTGATGTAAGGGTCGAATTTCTGTATGGTGACCTTAAGTCCCCTGGCCTGCAGCAGTTTTGCCAACGAGGCTGAGATAATTCCCTTACCTAATGAAGAAGTTACCCCGCCGGTAACGAAGATGTATTTTGCCATAATAATTTGTTAACTGGGGACCTGGTGGAGTAATTCCTGAAGGTCATGCAAACATACCACTAATTACAGTTTTAAAAAAAGATCGCCCGGGCGCTGTGGAAAAATTGGCTGAATGATAAGGTTTTAGCTGAAAATAATTACTGAAAAGCAATAGCAGCAACGCTTTCACGTTTTTTGTATAATGTTCAAACTTTGTTTGATAACTATCGTTTTTTTTAGCGTACAGTCACCCGTGTTCGGACAGTGTGCTACTTCAAATGCCCTCTGGCTAAACGGGGAGAACGACGGACTGATGAAAGACACGGGCCTGATCGGTGGCTCAGTGATGGTGTACGCATCTACCACAGGTACCATGAGCAGTGGAAGACCATTGTACAGAACCACCAGTTCGACCTGGAAAGGGCTTTCATATGGTGGCCTCCAGATTTGGAGGGCCTATAGTTCGATCGGCTCAAATTTCAGCTACTACAAACTGGATACACCACTCGACTCAAACTTCATTCACATTCGGGTAGATAATATCAGGGGGGATTTCCCCAACCTGGAATCTCAAAGTGTACGCGGATTTCTTAACGGGTCTGCAGTCGCAGCCAGTTTTAAGGATCCTGTAAATGGGGCCACCAACTCAGGCAATACCATTTTAGGTGGAAGTTCTACCAGTACAACGGTTCAATCAGCCATGCGTGTATTCTTTCACAGCGCTGTGGACTCCATCGTTATTCAACAAACTTCTTTCAGCGACTGGATCATTGCCGAACTGATGATTGAATGCAATTTTCTTCTTCCCGCCACTATGGGCAATTTTTCAGCAGAAAAAAATGAAGCCAGTGTGCAATTGTTCTGGAATACCGGCAATGGCAGTATACCGAAATATTTTGAAGTGGAACGATCCTCTAATGGAGCCGAATTCTACACGATCAAAAAGCTGGCCTCTGTTTCCAATATCGTCAATTATTCATCCGCGGACGATGAGCCGCTGAACGGAAAGAATTTCTACCGGTTGAAAAAACTGTATGAAGATGGACATGTTGAGTACTCGCGCATTGTTACCATCGACTGGAAAAGTAGCGGTAGCGTATCGTTCTCGATCTATCCCAATCCAGCAGCATCTACCCTTTTTGTCCAGGTAGAAAATAACCTCACTACCCTCTTTGCATATGGCATCGATGGCAGAAGATTGACGATATTAAAGCCAGGGTTAAGACAAACGCAAGTCGATGTCTCCAGCTGGCCACGGGGCGAATACCTGATCAGGGCCGAAGGGCCCGCAGGCTCTGCCACTAAAAAACTATTTCTCAGATAGCGAATAAGAAAGTTCGAAAGCCTCCTGGAGAGTTACCTGAAGCTGATCTTATCGAAACTTGCAGAGATGCCTTTAATCAGTGAAGAACTGAAGCCCTGGTGCTCCATTTCATTCAGTCCTGCTATGGTACATCCCTTCGGTGTAGTTACTTTATCAATTTCCTGCTCCGGATGTCGGCCTGTTTGTATCAACAATTCGGCCGCTCCCTTTACTGTTTGAGAAGCGATCATGGTCGCTGTAACTGAATCAAATCCGATCTCAATACCACCCTGTATATTGGCCCGAATAAAACGGAGCGCATAGGCAATACCACAAGCACCTAAAACTGTAGCCGCATCCATCAGTTTCTCCTCAATGGTGACTACACGGCCCAGTTGCATGAACAGATCGTTCACATACAACTGCTGGTCCTCATCAACATTTCTTGCGCAAAGGCAGGTCATGCTTTCCTGGATCGCAATGGCAGTATTCGGCATTGCGCGTACCACACCAATTTTCTTTCCTGCATGGTGCAGCAGTTCTTCCATGGTGACGCCGGTAACCACTGATACCAGCAGATGCTTATCGGTCAACTGGCTCTTAATTCCGTTGATCACATCCGCGACCTGAAATGGCTTCACCGCCAGGATCACGGTGTGGGCATATTTAACCGCCTCTATGTTGCTATCGCTTACCAGTATTCCTTTTGCTTCAAGATGTTGGATCGTACTGATGTTCCTCTTGGTGATCATCACGTGTTCGGGCAATATGAAACCACTTTTCACTAGTCCTTCTGCAATGGCTGTTCCCAGGTTTCCGCCTCCAATGATGGCAATCTTCTTATTCATAATCAGTAATATTTTTGCTTTGACAAATAATGGCGCACATAATCGTCTATACCAGCTTCCAGGCTGAAAAAAGGTTTATCATATCCTGCCACCCTGAGCTTCGACATATCCGCTTCTGTAAAATACTGATACTTATCGCGAATATCTTCGGGCATATCAATATATTCTATGTTGGGCTGCATGTCTAGGGCCGAAAAAGTGGCTTTGACAAGGTCTTCGAAACTTCTTGCTGTCCCCGTACCCAAATTATATAGGCCAGATGTTGCCTTGTTGTCCATGAACCAGGCACAAACGCTGAGCAGGTCTTTCACATAAATGAAATCCCTGAGTTGCTGGCCGTCCTGGAAATCGGGACGATGAGACCTGAACAACTTTACAACGCCCTTTTCATCGATCTGCTTAGATGAATGAAAGATCACGCTGGCCATTCGCGCTTTATGATATTCATTAGGTCCATACACGTTGAAGAATTTTAATCCGTACCAACGTGGCGGATGTACTTCTTCTTTCAATGCCCATTTATCGAACTCATTTTTCGATATGCCGTATGGATTAAGGGGCTCCAATTTTTCGGGAAGATCATGGTCGTCTTTATAGCCCAGGGATCCTGAACCATATGTTGCCGCAGAAGAGGCGTATACGAGTGGAATGTTTTTTTGTGTGCAGTACTGCCAGATCTTTTGAGAGTAGAACAAGTTAAGTTCTTCGTGAATCGCGTAATTAAACTCAGTAGTATCTGTGCGTGCTCCAAGGTGAAATACGAAAGCAATTCCAGGATCATTTGATTCCAGCCATTCGAATAGAAGGCTGCGATCTATTTTATGAACGTATTTTTTCCCTTCCAGGTTTGGCTGTTTGTCGAGCCGCGAGAACTCATCAACCAGGATGATGTTTGAAAAACCCAAACTGTTCAGGTAGCCCGTCATGCAACTGCCGATAAAACCGGCAGCCCCGGTAACGATAATATACTGCTGCTTATCCATTATACTGCAGTTAATGCTGACTCTGCTGATTCGCCGGCCAGGTAAACTTCGATAGCGGTATCATACCTGTATTTCCAGTCTGAAATATCTCCCCAAAACTGTCCATCAACCTGCACGGATCCGGTGGTCACCACACCCATCTTCTCAAAAGGCACCCCTGATGCGGATAAATGTTCTTCAAAGGCAGCTTCCTGATCTGTTGTAACGGTCACGACTACCCTACTTTGTGCTTCACCGAAAAGCCAAGCATCCTTACGAATTCCGGTTGCTGATCTCACATCAAAGCCGAGTTCACGGCTGAACCCGCTTTCACACAATGTGATGAAGACACCACCTTCGCTGATGTCATGGGCAGATGATATCAGGGATGATCCGATCAGGGAAAGGATCGTTTTTTGCAAACGGACTTCTTCCTTGAGCACAAAATATGGTGCAGGTGAAAATTCCACATGGTGGATCTTATGCAGGTATTCAGAAGAATTCAAGTCATCCCGACTTTGTCCGACGAGGTAAATGGTATCGCCTGCAGATTTGAAATCGAGTGTCATCTTTTTTGTGATATCGTCCAACACGCCCACCATTCCGATGGTAGGGGTTGGATATACGGGACCATCCGGTCCCTGGTTATAGAAGCTTACATTACCGCCGGTAACAGGAGTGTCAAACGCAACACAAGCCTCGCCCATACCTTTAATGGCATAAACGAACTGGTAATAAACTTCGGGGTCAAATGGGTTACCAAAATTCAGGCAGTTGGTTACACCAAGTGGTACACCTCCTGAGCAAACGATATTCCTGGCCGCTTCACTCACTGCAATCATGCACCCTTTAAACGGATCAGCATACACATACCTGCTGTTACAGTCTGTAGTCACCGCCAGGCCTTTTCGGGTACCCTTGACCGATACCACAGCGGCATCAGAAGGCTGGTTGGTGGAACTGTTTGCAGTCCCTACCATGCTGTCGTATTGAGAATAGATCCAACGTTTGCTGGCGATATTTGGAATCCCGATAATTTGCTCTGCTGTTTCCCTCAGGTTCAGAGGAACGGGTATTAAGGAAACATCGAAAGCCGCGATCTTTTTGAAATAAGCAGGCTCACGATATTCACGGGTATTCTGGGGAGCGCCGCCACCCAGCACCAGGCTTTCTGCCGGCAGTTCTGCTTCCAGTTCCCCGTTCATATAGAAGCGCAGCAATTTATCATCCGTAACCACACCGATCTGGGAACAGGGAAGATCCCATTTTGCAAAAATGGCGAGCACTTCTTCTTCACGGCCTTTCTTAACCACAATCAGCATTCGCTCCTGGCTTTCGCTCAACAGTAACTCCCAGGCCTTCATATTCTTTTGGCGGGATGGAACTTTTTCTAAATCTATTCGCATACCCACGCCTCCTTTTGCACTGGTTTCTGCTGTGGAACAAATGATCCCTGCGGCACCCATATCCTGCATACCAACAATGGCTCCAGTTGGAATTAATTCGAGACAAGCTTCGAGCAATTTCTTTTCCTGGAAAGGATCACCTACCTGGACCGCCGGAAGATCTTGTGCGCTGTCGGCTGTAATATCGGCAGAAGCGAACGATGCTCCGCCAATACCGTCCTTACCGGTTGCGGAACCCACGATGAACACGGGATTGCCCGGACCTTCTGCAGTAGCACTGATCGTTTTTCCTACTTCAACGATGCCCACACTCATGGCATTCACCAGGGGATTCGTATGGTAACAGGGTTCAAAATAAATTTCACCACCTACCGTAGGTACTCCGAAACAGTTTCCATAATGACCGATCCCATGTACGATCCCGTTGAGAAGGTGTTGTGTTTTCTGTTCTTTTAGATCGCCAAAGCGAAGTGAGTTCAGGGCCGCGATAGGCCTGGCTCCCATGGTAAAAATATCACGGTGGATACCTCCTACCCCGGTGGCTGCGCCCTGGAAAGGTTCTATGGCAGAAGGGTGATTATGTGATTCTATTTTAAACACTACGCCAAGGCCATCGCCGATATCAGCAAGTCCTGCGTTCTCTTCTCCGGCTTTCACCAATAACTTCTTGCCGTCCCTCGGCAGGGTCTTCAGCCATTTTATTGAATTCTTATAGCTGCAGTGTTCGCTCCACATCACGGAATAAGCGGCGAGTTCTGTAAAATTGGGAACACGGCCCAACACTTCGCTGATCAGTCCGAATTCTTCTGCGGTAATGCCTAATTGCTTTGCTGTATCTACGGTTGTTGTCTGCATGGTGATAGAAAACGCAAAAGTAGCAAAGATGGACTAAAGGAAATGGAGATATTTAAGAATGCGTGTACCGGTGGATGGCATCATCATAAATCCGGATCACGTGGGAGATATCGAATTGAACCAGCATTTTTTCCCGCCCTTTTTTCCCCATATCCAGCCTCTTTGCCGGGTTCATGTTGATCATCGACATCATCTTGGTGGCGAGGTCGGCAGCATCCCTGGGTTTACAGAGCAGGCCGTTCAATCCGTCTTCCACCACGCTATTGCATCCGGTGTGATCCGAGGTGATGACCGGAAGTTCCATACTTGATGCTTCCATCAGGGTTCGAGGTATACCTTCCTCGTAATAGGTGGGCAGCACAAAGCAATCTGCTTCGGCGAGGGCCTTCCTTACGTCGTTGGCAAAGCCCAGGTTAACCAGCAGGCCCTGCTTTTCCCAATTGTCCAGGTGTTCCGGTAAAACTGACTCCGGATGGCCGTGCTCGGGCTTTCCCAGAAGCCGAAACTCAACGTTAGCGCCTTTTAGCCGGAGCATTCTGGCGGCTTCCATATAAGTGCCCACGCCCTTACTCCAAAGTAACCGGCTCACCATAATGAATATGAATACTTCTGAAGAACGGGGTTTGGAAACCGGCGCAAAATGAGCGGTATCAATGCCTTCTCCAGGAAGGATCTTTGACTTGCCGGGGGGAATAATTCGTTTACCGGTAAAGAACCCGGCGTTTTCGCGGTTCAGGAACCAGACCTCGCTGGCCTTTTTCAAAGCCCTTTTAAACAGCATAGTGACGGGGAGGCTGAGCCAGTTATTTCCCGAATACACATATCCAAGTCCGGTGATCACGGAAATACTGGGAATATTGAGGCTTCCTGCTGCCAGGGATCCATAAATCGAAGGCTTGGTGACATAATGAAAGATGATGTCGGGCTTTTCAACCGCATAGATCTTTTTCAATTGTTTCAGGACGCGGAGATCCGATAAAGGATCAATGGCACTGTTTCGGAACTCCACATTATAAAAGGTAGTACCAGCCGCTTCCAGGTTGCCGGCATACTCATCTTCTGCTGCAATAGTGACCACCCGGAACCCGAGCTGCAGGTAATGGGTGAGCAAATGCATCCTGAAATTGAAGAGTGACCAACAGTTGTTGGAGACAAATGCGATAACGGGGGTTTCAGTGGTGGATGATTCCATTTTGGAAACGCAATAATATCATATTTCCGCAAATTCAAAATATTCTATCTTTCCGGCCAACACAAACCTTTGTTGTAACGCCAACATGGCTTATTTCCTTTTCTTTTTTTACCTGTTTTTGTTTCTTATCCTGGTCAAATACCTCGATAGAAAAAATATCATTAAGATAGATCCCAAAATTGCAGCAGCTGCATTTTTGCTGAAGGTGGTTTTAGCCTGTCTCTATGGATACATTTTTCTGCGCTACTACCATGGTGACGATACCTGGATGTACCATCGGCAAGGACTGGAAGAAACCGCTTTTTTGAAAAGAGACCCCTTGCATTTTTTGCATTCACTGATCGACCCTACTTCATATTCCCGGTATATGATGACCACGTACTGGCAGGAACTTGAATATGCATCGCTCATCAAGCTTTTGGCTATACTCAATGTTTTTTCGGGCGGTGAATACTATGTAAATGCCGTACTGTTCTCGATGCTGACTTTCTGGGGTGGTTACTTCTACTACCGGTTTTTCTCGAAATTATTTCCCGGAAAAGAAATGCTTTTTCTGCTCGTCTTTTTCTTCTTTATTCCGATGGTATTCTGGACCAGCGGGATTCGGAAAGACGGAATGATTTTCCTGTCATCAGCTTTATTCTTTTACTGCCTGCATCGTTTCATGGCAGAGCGCAGAACCTTATTCCTGCTATTTTCCGCACTGGCGCTGCTGTTGTTGTCGTTGAACAGAAATTTCGTTGCCCTTAGTATGGTTCCGGCTTCTGCAGCCTGGCTGATCTCCCACTACCGGGGTTCAAAGCCATGGAAAACTTTCCTGTTCGTTTACCTGATATCGGTGTTTTTGTTTTTTTTGTCGTCAGTCACCGGTCCATTCAATCTCCCTGCCAGTTTTGTGCAAAGGCAGGCTGATTTCCTGGCCCTCAAAGGTGGATCTTATGTGGAACTGGACAAACTGGAGCCGGAGCCGCTTTCTTTTCTGCGCCTCTTACCCCAGGCCATCAATCATGTTTTCTTGCGACCATTTCCCGGGGAATACCGGGCAGCACTGTACGTTTTTTCCAGTGTGGAGACCTATTTGGTATTGCTGGTATTTCTTCTGTTTTTCATTTTTCCCGTGAAGGGCATCCGGCAGACCCTCTTTTCGGGCCCATTGCTGGCCGTCCTGTTCTTTGCCCTGACGAATTATCTTTTCATAGGATTTACCATCCCGTTTCTCGGCGCTATTGTAAGGTACCGCATTGTATTCGAAAGCCTGCTGCTCGCCGTAGCCGCAGCTCACGTAGACTGGAAAAAAATTGCTACCTGCAGCTTTACATAATAGATTTTAATAATGTTTATTTTTTTAGGGATTTCTTAGAGATTTTCAGTCAGGACTGAGAACAGGATCATTTTTTTACACTTTTATCGCCATATTTTCCACAATTCGACCAGTAAGACATTGCCAATTGACGAAAAAATCAGACATTCGCCTTTCCTAAAAATTTACAACATGCAATCGCTACGTTTCAAAGCAATCGACAACCTAACAGCTGGTGGCGAGGTGAGTGAAGCCTCCCCATCCAGGATCACCGCCATTTTTGGCGAAAACGTTTTTTCCCTGAAAACAGCCAGGGAATATTTGAGTGACGAAGCGTACAAAAGCCTCGTAAGTTCAATGAAATCAGGAAACCGGGTGGATCGTACGATGGCGAGCCAAATCGCTGCAGGCATCAGGAAATGGGCGGAAACTAAGAGTGTTACCCATTTCACCCACTGGTTCCAGCCCCTCACCGGCACCTCTGCTGAAAAGCATGATTCTTTCTTCACGCTGAAGTCTGACGGTACACCTCTTGAGCAATTTGAAGCAGACGCTCTGGTACAACAGGAGCCTGATGCATCATCTTTCCCAAGTGGAGGTCTCCGTGCAACTTTTGAAGCTCGTGGATATACAGCCTGGGACCCGAACTCACCTGCGTTTATCATGGAGATCGGCAACGGAAAAACACTTTGTATTCCAACCATCTTCGTTTCTTATACTGGCGAAGCGCTCGACTATAAAGCACCGTTGTTAAAATCGATTGAAGCTTTGAATAAAGCTGCAGTAGAAGTGTGTAATTATTTTGATCGTAACGTTACTCATGTATATGCTACGCTGGGCTGGGAACAGGAATATTTCGTCATTGACGAAGGACTAGCGAATGCCCGTCCTGACATCGTAATGACAGGCCGCACAGTATTTGGACATGCCCCTGCGAAAGGGCAACAATTGGAAGACCATTATTTCGGTTCAATTCCTGAGCGGGTTTATGCCTATATGAGGGATTTCGAAAATGAATCTTACAAACTGGGCATTCCTTTAAGGACCCGTCACAACGAAGTAGCGCCTGCACAGTTTGAGTGTGCTCCCATTTTCGAGGAACTCAATTTAGCAGTTGACCACAACACCCTGCTCATGGACGTGATGAACCGGGTTGCAAAAAGACATAAACTGAAAGTACTGTTGCACGAGAAGCCTTTCGCAGGCATCAACGGCAGTGGTAAGCACAATAACTGGAGTATGGCTACCAACACTGGTGTCAACCTGCTGGCTCCCGGTAAAACGCCAAAGACCAACCTGATGTTCCTGGCATTCTTTGTGAACACGCTTAAAGCCGTGCATGATCATTCAGACCTGATGAGGTCGGCGATCGCATCTGCCGGTAACGATCACCGCCTGGGTGCAAACGAAGCGCCTCCTGCGATCATTTCTGCCTACATTGGTCAGTACCTGAACAATGTACTGAACGAAGTTGAAACCAGGGTGGGTGAAAAATTTGACGAACAGGATGAAGTGATGCTCAAGTTGGATATCCACAAGAGCATCCCTGAACTGCTGTTAGACAATACAGACAGGAACAGGACTTCTCCTTTCGCATTTACCGGAAATAAATTTGAATTCAGGGCCGTTGGTTCTGAAGCGAATTGTGCAAACGGTATGACAGTGTTGAATACCATCATGTCTGAAACACTGACCAACTTCAAAAAAGAAGTGGATTCCCTGATCGAGAAAGGCGATAAGAAAGAAGTAGCGATCATGCATGTGATCAAAGAATATATCACCGCCTCTAAGAAAGTTGTTTTTGAAGGCGATGGCTACAGTGACGAATGGCAGCAGGAAGCAGCAAAGCGTGGGCTACCAAACGTGAAGACCACACCACTTGCGCTTGATGCGATGGTAACCAATAAAGCAAAAAGCCTTTTTGAGTCGTTCAAGATTTATACGCACGCAGAACTTGAAGCGCGTCATGAAATCGAACTTGAAAAATACATCAAGCGGGTTCAGATCGAAGGCAGGGTGATCGGCGACCTCGCCGGGAACCATATCCTGCCGGCTGCCATTCGGTATCAGAACGAACTGATC
>JANMHK010000540.1:0-5175 GCA_031375135.1 Sphingobacteriales bacterium
ACCATGATCTGCTTTATGTCCTGCACAGAATCTGATAATGCTGTGCGCAGCTTCTTCAAAATACTGAACTCATTTCTCACATTGGTGTCTACCGCATTGATATAATAATTGGTAAGGATATTCTTCTCAGTTTCATTTAATGCAACGGAGGGCTTGGCCGCCAAATCCGACCATCTTGTTTTATTGGCCAGTATTCCAATTTCAAATGTTGTCAATGCACGATCATAAATGACCATGTCAGAAACCTTGCCATCTTTAAATCCAACACCCCGCCACCATCCACCGATCTGAATGCCGGGTTCGTTCTTGCGAAAGAAAATAATATCCTTATACAATTTGTCTTTTACAACTTCCATCGCAACCGGTTCGCCGTCCTGGTAAAGCTCAAAGCCACTGGCTTTTGATGATCCGTCATAGCGAAGCGTAAGTTGGATCCATTTTTCACGAACCACATCTTTTTCTGCCAGCTTGATGATGGCATTGGAGGGAGCTGTATGCGCCATCAGGATCTCTAACCGGTTGTTCTTCATGTTTACATGAAAACCTTTGAAGTTGTATAACCTTTCTGCTTCGCTTTTATGAAAGATGACACCATCTTTCATGGTCTTGGGTATCCATACCCAAACACCAACGCTGAAGGGTTCTGATCTTCTAAAAACACCAACCCCATTCAGGTCTAAATAGCTGTCGCCGTTTAACGACAATACCTGTCCACCCCGCCCCGAAACAAATGCAGGTTTATCGCCCGTTGATCCCGCATCGTGCTTCATCTCGGCTTTTTTTGACGTATCTGTTGCACTGACTAAGCTGCCGTTGAAAAGATATCTGGCTTGTAAACCTTGTGAGGGAATAATCTGAGTAGTCAATGTTCGATATCCCTGCTCGTTGATCCATGCCGTCGCATATTTTCCGGAACTGGCGATCGTCTCGCTCGTTTTCTTTTCCTGACTTTCAATATTTTTTCTGATCTCTGAAATCACCTGCTCCTGTTTCTCTGTCGGCAACAATAAAGTTGGCGTGGGCATGTCTTCGTTCCAGGAGATCTGTCCGGCCTCAAGAACGTTATTAAAAAACCCAAACAGCTCATAATAGTTTTTCTGGGAGATGGGATCGTATTTGTGATCGTGACATCTTGCACAACCCACTGACATCGCCATGAAAGCTTCGCCAAAAGTGTTGGTTCTGTCCATTACATATTCCGTCTGGAATTCTTCTTCTACGATTCCTCCTTCGAGGTTCTGCTGGTGGTTCCTGTTGAACGCTGTGGCAATGATCATATCCTTGGTGGCCCCCGGCATCATGTCGCCAGCGAGTTGTTCAAGAATGAACCTGTCGTAGGGCATATTGCTGTTGTACGCCTTAATCACCCAATCGCGGTAGGGCGACATATCCCGCAGTCTATCAACAGTATAGCCATGCGAATCGGAAAACCTCGCGAGGTCCAACCAGTCCGAGGCCATTCGCTCACCATAATGAGGGGACGCCAATAGCCTGTTCACTTGTTTTTCATAGGCATCGCTGCTGGCATCAGAAACAAATGCTTCGATCTCTTCTATGGTAGGCGGCAAGCCGGTAAGGTCAAGACTTAGCCTGCGCAGCAGCAATTCTTTCGATGCCTGTTTGGCTGGTTTAATGTCCATCTCTTTTAGTCTTGCTCTCACGAATCGATCTATCGGATGGTCAGCCGCATAATCTCCATCGAGAAGGGGAGGATCTTTCCGAACAGGTTTTACGAAAGCCCAGTGTGGCTGATACACGGCACCCTGATAGATCCATTTTGCGATCACTGCTTTTTCTTTAGCAGTAAGGGTAAGATGGGAGTTGGGCGTTGGCATCAGGTATTCCGGATCAATGGAGATGATGCGATGGAACACTTCACTTTTTTTGAGATTACCTGGAACGATGGCGAACATACCCGGACTTTCGGGTAGCTGTCCATAAGCGGCTGCAGACTGGTCCAGCCGAAGTCCTGCTTTTTGTTTCGCTTTATCTGGTCCGTGGCAGGCGAAACATTTGTCAGACAAAATAGGTTTTACATGCTGGTTATAATCGAGGGTGCCCGTAAGGTTTTTATATTCCGCAGCTACATCCGCGGGCATTTCAGGATCCGGCCTCGTGATGGCAGCTGTCACCAGAAAGAACGCGATCGATCCCATTAAATAGCCGATCCATCTCATAATTAATTCTTTTTAGTACTGTCCGGTTTTACAAGGGTATTTAGGCCTGCATCTGTTTTAAGCGAAGGGTGATGAGTGTGCAGGTTCTTCAATCCCTGCTCTGTGACTCCGGTTTTCCAGAGGTAGATGCGTTTGAGGTTCTTGCATGAAGATACTGAACCCATTCCATTGTCTGACACCGCCGTTCCATACAAGTTCAATGATTCCAGTGCCGGAAATTTTTTCAATGAGCCGAGGCCCTTGTCAGTGATGGCGGTTCTGTCCAGTTGCAGCTTGCTTAGGTTTTCAAAAGAAGATAGACCTGCCAATTGGTCGTCCGTAACGGGCTGGCCGGTAAGTTTCAATTCAACGATCTGTTTATTCAGATCGTTGAGCGCGGCAAACATGGCGGGGTCGAGCTCTTTTACATTTACAAAATTGACCGTCAATCCATTCGATCCGGCCACCAGGGGTTCAACAAGAATGCCTTGTTGTTTAAGTGTCTGGATGGATGACTCGTTTCCTGCGGGGATCGACTTGAAAGGTTGTTCGGCCTTTGCCGGCGGAGCTTGCCTTGGCTCTTCGGCGGGCGCGGTGATTTCAGCCTCGATGGCCGCTGTTGGTAAAGCGGCGGCGGTAGCCATTGGTGCAACATCGATTGGAACATAAGGAGCGCCTTTGGCTATCCATCGGTGTATCAGGGCGATCTCGTTTTTTGTGAGCTGTTTTTTCCCTTTAGGAGGCATATGTTTTTCATCTTCCAGGGGCAATAAAAGCTGCGTGTATATGATGCTATTGTTCGGATCTCCTTTTTTCAGGATCGAGCCGTTCTTTCCTCCTTTGGTGATAAAGGCCTCGCCGTCCAAACGCAGGCCTCCTTTTTTCTTGACAGCTGAATGACAACTATAGCATTTATTTTTTAAGATAGGAGTGATCTCATCCCGATACAGAAAAACTTGTTTAGGGGCAGCTGCAGTAACGGATGAAGTGTCGTTAACAGCAAGCACGGTTGAATCAAAAACGGTGGAGCCCGACAGAGCGGAGTCGGCGGGTTCTGTTTTTTCTTTGGATGAAGACGAAAACAGGTATCCTTCACCGTGAGTGATGGTGCCGCCCATATGACTCGCGAAGGTCATCACGATCACAGTCAGCCAAACCATTTGTCTTTTATACGGTTTGATCAACAGGGTGGCTATCGCCATCACGCAGGTGCCTATGCCCAGCCATTGATGATTTTGAACCAGGGCCTCTTCATAATCACCGGATTGCCCCAGCAGATAGCCTGCCACACAGGCAGCGAGAGAAGACAGGGCGGTAATGATGAGTGCGAGTTTAAGGGCTGGCGCAAGTATTTCCCTTTGTTTGGCGGGAAGTATCGTGATCATCAGGGCGAAGATCAATACGCCAATGGGAAGATGGATCAGCAGCGGATGTAAACGGCCTACCTGCTCAATCATGTACTTTCTTTTTCATGGGGCATAAACATACCCCAAAATCCACAATTGTACCGCTTTTGTCTAATCGCTAAAGCACAGATTTTTTAAGCAATTGCTGAGCCCCGCAAGTCTCGCCCATGAGGTTATTCCATTCACCACATTCCCCACATTAATCACATTTCACCAGTGTGTTGGTCGTATTCTCCTTACTCTCGAGCACGATCTTGTAAAACGATGATGGTATGGACGAGACATCAATTACTGCGTGCCGGTCTTTTAGTGGCAGCTCGGCCATCAGTTTGTAATCATCCCGGCCTCCTTCACTGAACATGTTGGTAGTGCTTACCCAAATTTTCAACATGCCTGAGGCAGCCATCGCTTTCCAACCGATGTCCAGTTTCCCCTGGGAACAATGGGCAGTGGGGCGAGTCACGGACACCGGCCCTATGAGTGGTATTCCATCCACTTCCCGGCTGACGTCCAAAGGCATATGCACTTTTAGATGCCTGGCAATGGTTGGCATGATGTCTACGATGGCAGCATCATATCGTTCCGCATATTCGTTCAACTTTGTATTGGCAACGATCCATCCCGAACGTTCACGGGGCGACTGACCCCCGTGGTCACGACCGTTTGCGGCGGATCTCCCATGGTCGGTGGTGATGATGATCAGCCATTGCTCCTTAAATTCCCTTTGCCTGTATTGGATGGCATTCCAAAGCGAGCCAATTTGTTGGTCCAAATAGGCTATTGCCTGGTCCATCTGTTTGCTGTCACCATGCGCATGTCCCATGTCATCTGTGTACTCAAGGTAAACCCATGAGAGATCGGGCGACTCTTCCCGAATGGCCTTCGATGCTTCAGCCACTATCTTCTCATCGATCTGATGCATGTAGTTCTTCTGCGCGTCATGACGGTACGTGATCGTATCCAATTCATATCCGTCCGCGTGCAGATCCACGGTGACCTCACCTGCCTGAGGAAGGCCATCGCCTACCAGTTTGGTTCGATTGTCCAGCCAGCTGCTGAATACTGCCGTTCTTTTCTTTGGGTACTGTTCCTTGAATAAGCGAAAAATGTTCTTGTAATAATAATTGGGTTTCGCAATACTGTTGTCGAGCACATTGTGTTTATTGGCCCAGGTTCCGGTAATGACAGAATTGTATCCCACTGCAGAAATAGTGGGTGATTGATTGTAGCTGCCTTTATCGCCCCCAACAATGGCCCTGGTGTAACTGCCTGCCTTGATAATGGCCTTCATGTTGGGCATAGCGGCGCGTTCTATCATATCAGCGGGAATACCATCCGCGATTACGAACACAGCTTTTTGTCCTGCCGCCGATAGGGCCATAATCATCAGTGCCGCGGATAGACTGTATTTGATTTTTTTCATCACCATGAAGATAAAGCGACGATAGGATACCGGGTCCATTTTTCATCTCAGGCGGCCCCACTTCATTCCATTTCCCACATGAATCACATTTTCCACATTCCCCACATTAAAAAACCCATCAGACAAAGTCTGATGGGTTTTTCCGTAGCCCGTACGAGATTCGAACTCGTGATTCCTCCGTGAAAGGGAG
>JANMHK010000541.1:0-3314 GCA_031375135.1 Sphingobacteriales bacterium
CACCAGAGATGCCAGCAATAAAGTAAGCTTAGAAACGTCGGCAAACTGTCCCACGATGATGATGGCCAGGATCAGGCCGGTCATCAACAACAAGGCTCCCGACGCTTTATTGGCTTTTTCAAAAGGCTCGTCGTTCTTGCCTTCCGGTAGTCCGGAAAACATAAAGAAAAGGGCAACAGCAGCAAAAACGGCTGCAACGATCAGGTAAAGGTTGTTGATATTTTTGACGGTGACCTCGCTGGCGTCACTTCCGATAGATCCAAACAGGAAGAAACTAACAATGATGGGGCCCAACGTGGTTCCGATGGAGTTTACTCCACCTGCCAGGTTAAGCCTATGAGAGCCGGTTGCGGGATCTCCTAGAGAGATCGCAAAAGGCTGTGCACAGGTCTGTTGAACGGAAAATCCAAGGGCCACAATAAATAAGGATCCAAGGATGGCATTGAAAGAATTCGCGTTCGCCGAAGGAATGATCAGCAGGGCTCCTACAATGGAGATGCCCAGACCGTAAATAATACCTTTTTTATAGCCGATCTTATTAATAATGTCATATCCAATAATATTAGATACGATGAACAGAATCAATGATCCTATAAAATACGCCCCATAAAAAGCTGAACCGATCAATTGAGATTGGAACTGGGTCAATGAAAAATGCGTTTTACAAAAAGGGATAAGGATGCTGTTTGATGCAGCGATAAAGCCCCAGAAAAAGAATACGAGTACAAGAGTTCCCAGCGCACTGTAATTGGTAGGCTGTTTTGGTTGCGTCATATCGAGTTTGTTGGTTTTGGTTCTTGAAGTGTTGAAAATAGTAAGAAATTAGAAGGATAAAAATTTTTTATCGTTGTCGTGCAATCCCAAAAAGGTTCTTATTTTCAAGCGACAACTAAACGATTGCAATACCTGATGGAAATCATTCATGTAACAGCAGAATGCTATCCCGTAGCCAAAGCGGGAGGATTAGGGGATGTTCTTGGGGCTTTGCCGAAATACCAGGTGGATATGGGCCATACTTCCAAAGTAGTGATGCCTATGTACCGGACCAAATACCTGTATAATAACCAATGGGAGGTTGTTCATAAAGGTGGCACCAACCTGGGCAGCAGGTGGTTTGACTATACTGTGATTAAGGAACAAACCAATAAACAAGGCTTTGAACTCTATCTTATCGATATCAATGGATTGCTAGACCGGGAAAAAGTGTACGGGTATAACGATGATACTGAACGATTCATTTCTTTTCAGATTGCATTCCTCGACTGGCTAGCCACATGGGAACACAGACCCGATGTGGTGCATGTCCACGATCATCATACTGCGCTGATCCCATTCATGATGCAACACTGTTTTGCATTTCAGGTTTTGTCTGGCATCCCTTCTGTTCTGACCATCCATAACGCGCAATACCAGGGCCAGTTCAGCTGGGACAGAAGTGCATTTATCCCTGCCTGGGACAGTTGGAAATCCGGACTCTTGGAATGGAAAGACCAGATCAATCCGCTCGCCTCCGGCATCAAATGCGCCTGGAAAGTGACCACGGTAAGTCCTAATTATATGGAAGAACTAAGGTTCATGAGTAATGGCCTGGAAGATCTGTTTGAATACGAAAAAGGGAAGTGCACGGGTATTCTGAACGGGATCGACGTAGATGTATGGGACCCGTCTAAAGATACCTACCTGGACAATCATTTCGATGTCAGTTCCGTAGACGAAGGAAAAGCCGTGAATAAGAAGGAACTCTGCGAAACCTTCCAACTCGAAGTGGATAAGCCGCTGTTTGTTTTCATCGGCAGGCTGGTAGGGGAAAAGGCTGCCGATCTACTTCCGCAGGCGATTGGCGACAGTCTTTATTATATCGGCAGGAAAATGAATTTTATGATCTTAGGCAGTGGTGATCCCACGGTTGAAGCCCAGCTTGAAGTGATGAAAAATATAAGTTGGGGAGATTATAATGTCTATATTGGCTATAACGAAAAGCTAAGCCACCTTATGTATGCAGGCGCTGATTTCCTTCTCATGCCTTCCCGCGTGGAACCATGCGGGCTCAACCAACTGTATTCCATGCGATATGGCACCGTGCCTGTAGTCAGAAAAACTGGCGGACTAAAAGATACAGTGATCGATTATGCCGAAAAAGGTGGCTACGGTGTTACCTTCAACAATGCGGCTGTGGGGGAGATCACCGAAGCGATATACAGGGCTACAGAGCTGTACAAAAACAAGAAGAAATTCAAATCGGTGAGGAGAAAGATGATGGAGCTCGATTTTAGCTGGACGCGCAGTGCCACGGAATACGTAGATCTCTATAAATCCCTAAAGTAATCTGAATAAAACATGAAACTTATGAATAAAGAGGTGATCGCTGTTATCCTTGGAGGGGGCGCAGGCTCGAGGTTGAAACCATTAACTGCAACCCGCAGTAAACCAGCCGTGCCTATTGCTGGTAAATATAGATTGGTGGATATTCCTATTTCAAACTGTCTGAATTCGAATATCGGGCGGATGTTTGTATTGACGCAATTCAATTCCGCATCGCTCAACAAGCACATCAAGAATACTTATCATTTTAGCGCGTTCAGTTCTGCATTTGTAGATATCATTGCGGCTGAACAAACTACAGATAATCCAAATTGGTTCCAGGGTACAGCTGATGCTGTGCGGCAAAGTCTTCGCCATATCGAGCAAAATGAATTTGAGTACGTGCTGATCCTTTCAGGTGACCAGCTCTACCAAATGGATTTTGAAGAAATGATCGCGAATCATATTAAATCGGAAGCAGAGATCACCATTGCTACCATCCCGGTGAGTGAGAAAGATGCTACTGAATTTGGTATCCTAAAATCCGATGAAAATAATTTCATCACCTCTTTCATTGAAAAACCCAAACATGAAGTGCTGGGTGAATGGGTCAGTGATACGGGCGAAGAAATGAGATCCTCCGGACGCATCTATCTGGCTAGTATGGGTATTTATATTTTTAACCGCAAGTTGCTTTTTGATCTCTTGCTGGATGATAAGATGGAAGCCACCGATTTCGGTAAGGAGATCATTCCTTCTTCCATTGAAAAACATCGTGTGGTCAGTTACCAGTACGAAGGGTATTGGACCGACATTGGAAATATCCATTCGTTTTTTGAAGCCAACCTCTCACTGTGCGATGATCTTCCGCCATTCAATTTGTTCGACAACAGCAAGATCGTTTATACACGGTCACGGATGCTTCCACCGGCAAAAGTCAGCGGAACAACACTGGAAAGAACCATCGTTGCAGATGGCAGTATCATCCATGCATCCCGGATCGAGAACAGCGT
>JANMHK010000053.1:0-3832 GCA_031375135.1 Sphingobacteriales bacterium
ATCATGGGCAAAGGCGTTGATTTCATGGAAAACGACCATAACTGGCATGGCGTAGCGCCCAATGACGAGCAATTACAGAAAGCCCTTGCACAGCTTCCGGAAACCATGGGTGATTATTAATTCGCTCATTAGCGAATTGGCGAATTGGCGAATTCTCAAATTCGAACTACTTATTAATAAATAAAAACTTCTCACCGGGACGAACTAGTCAATTGGCTAATTGGCTGATTGGCTGATTGGCTGATTGGCTGATTCATTAATTTGAACTGCTCCATTAAATAAAAACTTCTAGCCGGGAAGAATTCGCCAATTCGCAAATTCGCCAATTCGTCAATTCCTCAATTCAAAGGGTTGCTTAGATGCTCTGTATGCGGGGAACCACGAGGCCAGCAGGCCTATCGCGATCACCGTACAGGCTACTAAAAGGAAGTCACTCAAAACCAATTTTACCGGATAGTAATCGATCAGGAAAGATTCACCCTGAATGGGCACAAGCTTATAATTGATTTGAAGAAAGTACAGCAAGATGGCCAGCATCATTCCTAAAGAAGCTCCGATTCCGGCCAAAACCAGCCCTTCCGTGATAAATATCTTTCTTATCATTTGCCTATCGGCCCCCATAGCCTGTAGAACCTGAATGTCTTTCTGTTTTTCGAGCACCAGCATGGTCAGTGCTCCCACCATATTAAATGCGGCCACCAGTAGGATGAGCGTAAAAATGCCATAAATGGCCCATTTCTCCAGCCTGATGGTTGAATACAATGTTTTATTCTGTTCATAGCGGTCCAGCACTTTCATGTTCTGACCAACTATTTTCTGGATCTCTGATTTTACAACCCTGATCTCATCGGTTGAGTTCACAGCCACTTCTACAGCACTGTATTCTTCAGGACCGAAATTCAAATGTTGTCGCGCAAAGTCCAGATTGGTGAGTACATACTTATTGTCAAAATCCTGCTGAATGGCAAAACTTCCTGAAGGTTGAACCTCCCCCACACTCAGCGCTTCCAACGGATTTGAAAGATCGGACATGCCCTTTTTAGGCAGATATATCGTTAGTGGAAGTAAGGCCCTGTCCGAAAAAACACCGATCGCATTTTCAATGCCCACCCCTAATACAGCTCGGGGCGCCTCAGCGTTTCCGAGGTCAAAACTGCCCCTGACCATTTTTTGGGGTACCCCTGCAACATCACCGTAATGCTCGTCAACCCCTTTTAAAGAAACGATGGTCTGGAATTCCCCATTCTGCAAAAGTGCTTTATCCTCTGCCACCAGTGTGACTTCTTTTAAACCAGGTATTTTTTTAAACATCCCAAGTTGCGAACTGCTCAGTTGGATGGTCTTGCCAGATACAGGTTCAACCCTGATATCGGCATAAAAAGAAGAATAGAGTGATTTCACCAAAGATTCAAAACCGTTAAACGCGCTCAGGATGATGATGAGCGCCGCAGTACCTACCGTTATGGCAGTGACGCTCACCCACGCGATCACATTGATGGCATTGGTCGATTTCTTTGCCTTGAAATATCTCCAGGCGAATGTGAAATACAAATTAGAATGTGATGAATGTGATGAATTTGATAAATGTGGTGAATGCGAGCACTGTTATGCCTCGTCATCCTTTTTTTCTTCATTCAGCTTCTTAAAGATCTCTTCAATCTTGAAGACCTGATCCAGCGTGTCGTCCAGGTAGAACCTCAGCTCCGGCATTCTCCTTAACTGATGCTTCACCCGGGAGGTAAGCTCCCGCTTGATCTCGGGTTTTCGGTCTTCAAAGACTTGCATTGTTTTTTCAACACTGTTTACTTTGAACAAGCTCAGGTAAATTCTCGCTTCCAGCAGGTCTGGTGTGATCTTGACGCCGGCAATGGAGATCATGCCCCCGTTGAGCATATTCAATCCCATCCTCATGAAAATATCATTCATTTCCTCCTGGATCACCCCGGCCACTTGTTTCTGTCTTTTTCCCTCCTGCATATAGATCAACCTTAAAGGCTGTAAAAATAACTACTTTTGCGGCAATCAAACGAGGTATATAAAAACCCGATGAAGAGTCTTAAAGTGATTTTCTCCTATATCCGCCGATATCCAAAACTGGTATCCCTGTATTTCGTTCTAAACCTGCTTTCGTCTTTTTTCTCTTTACTCTCGTTAAGCCTGCTTGCACCGTTCCTGACGCTCATATTCGGCGTTCAAACAGGGGGGCAGGGCCAGATGATGGGATCTTTCCGCTTAGGTAAGTTAACGGATAATTTCTATGCCTATCTCACCCATCTGATCGAATCAGACGAGGGAAAGATCAGGGCACTGGCCATACTCTGTATCATTGTCGTAATCGCCATATTGCTTAAAAACCTTTTTCTATATTCCGCCCTTTATGTGCTCACGCCTATCCGGAACAGGATCATCAATGACATGCGCAATGAAATGTTTCGGAAAATTCTCCAGCTCCCCATCGGTTATTTCAGCGATCAGCGCAAAGGGGATATCATGAGCCGTCTTACCAACGATCTGCAGGATGTGGAGTACTCTACCATCAGTTTTCTGGAAACTTTTTTCCGTGAGCCTATTACCATTATCCTGTTCCTTATTTATATGATCAGCCTGAGTCCTGAGTTATCCATGTTCCTGCTGATCTTTCTGCCCATCGCAGGATTAGTCATTGGCCGAATTGGAAGGTCCCTGAAGAAAGTATCTACACGGGTACAGGAAAAACTGGGAGATATCCTCACCACCATCGAAGAGACCCTGGGTGGTATGCGGGTGATCAAAGGCTTCAATGCGGAACACCAGCAACATCAACGATTTGTCAATGAGAATAACCTGCTGCTTTCTATTAAAAATGCGGCGAACCGCAGGCGGGACCTGGCCTCTCCTGTGTCAGAGACCTTAGGCATCCTGGCGGTGTGCAGTGTTTTATTTTATGGCGGCCGTCTGGTGCTGGGACACAGTTTTTCGCTGACCGGTCCAGCCTTCCTTTCATATATTGCTGTATTTACACAGATCATCAATCCCCTGAAATCTTTCAGCTCAGCATCTTACAATATTCAAAGAGGGGCAGCGAGTATTGAGCGAATTCAGACCCTGATCAACGAACAGGAAACCATCCAGGAGATCGCAAACCCGGTTCCCATACACTCGTTCGATAAGGAGATCGAGTTTAAGAATGTCGGTTTTTCATATGGGGATATTCCGGTGCTGAGTGATATCAGTTTCACCGTAAAAAAAGGAACTACAGTAGCCCTTGTGGGATCCTCAGGATCCGGCAAGTCAACGCTGGCAGATATGATTCCCCGGTTCCACGATGTAACCAGTGGTGAACTTTTGATCGACGGCGTGAACATACGCGATTACGCATTGAAAGACCTTCGAAATCAAATGGGTATTGTTACCCAGGAGCCGATCCTTTTCAATGACACCATTGCCAATAACATCGCCCTTGGATGCTCAACGGCCAGCAGGGAAAGTATTGAACATGCAGCTCGTGTGGCTAATGCACACAGTTTTATTCAGCATAAGGAAGAGGGGTATGATGCTGGTATAGGGGAGCGGGGCTCTAAACTCTCCGGCGGGGAACGCCAGCGGCTGACAATAGCACGGGCAGTTCTGAAGAACCCTCCTATTCTTATTCTTGATGAAGCCACATCTTCCCTCGATACAGAAAGTGAGCGGTTGGTTCAGGATGCCCTGAATCACCTGATGGTGGACCGCACGAGTGTGGTGATCGCACATCGTTTGTCGACGGTGAGGCATGCCGATGAAATCATCGTTCTACACAAAGGCCGTATAGCCGAACGTGGCAAACATGATGAACTCATGTCCAAAAACGGTA
>JANMHK010000078.1:0-11008 GCA_031375135.1 Sphingobacteriales bacterium
ACATTTCGATCTGGTGAAGATCGGGCTCTGTTAATTTCTTCGGGAACTGTTGCTGTAAAAACTGTTTGTTATGTTTAAACGAAAGCAGGTTATTATAATGCATGATAACATCTGCGAGCTGGGGATATAGCTTCTGCTGATCGAAATGTTTATGGATCTCCTGCAGATATGCCAGCAGGGTATACTTCTTCAACTCGAAGTCGATAAATCCTTCCGCGAACCAGGTACTTGATAATGTTTTCATGATACTTAATTTAATAAGTATTTATGAATCTTACAAAAGAACTACAGTTTCTCTGTAGCTGGAACACCGTCAGTGATCCAGCGGGGAGGCTTCTCCCCTTTCAATAACCAGTCGAAAAACTCCTGTTCACGAACGGAAAGGTCCTTTCTGTTCTTTCGTTCGACCAGGTTATGCTTCTCGCCGTTATAGTTCAAAAGCCATACCTGTTTTCCAAGCCTTCGCATTGCAGTAAATAGTTCAATACCCTGGTACCAGGGCACGGCGCCGTCATCGTCATTTGACATGATCATTAAAGGGGTGGTCACCTTAGGCAGGTGGAACAGTGGTGAATTCTCGATATACAATTGCGGCTTTTCCCAAAGCGTGGCGCCGATTCGGCTCTGGCTTTTTTCATATTGGAACTGACGGTTAACGCCGGACTCCCACCGGATACCGCCATATGCACTGGTCATATTGGCGACGGGTGCGCCGGCCCAGGCAGCAGCAAATAATTTTGTACGGGTTATGATATGAGCAATTTGATAACCGCCCCAACTCTGACCTTGCAATCCCATTTTAGTACTATCTACAAACCCTTTTTTCACCATGGCCCTCGCGCCACTCACCACATAATCATAGCCGCTCTTGCCGGGGTAGCCAATTTTATAACTAATATCTGGCACAAAAACCAGGTAGCCGCGGCTGACAAAAAAGATAGTATTCAAGGCACTGGGCGTAGGTGCCGGGGAACGATAATTGAAAAGGGTCTCCGAGCTTTTTTCATAGAAATAGCAGATCATGGGATACTTTTTTGAAGGGTCGAAATTCTCCGGTTTGAATAGCATACCCGTAGCTGGCTTCCCATCATAGGCGGTCCATTTAACCAGTTCTGCAGTTCCCCAGTTGTATTCTGATTGTTGGGGATTGATAGCCGTGATCTTGCGCTCGGATCCACTACCGGGCAGCACATAGAGATCAGGAGACTGCGAAACAGTCTGTTTCGTATACATGTATACGCCAGCGTCTGTTGCTTTGGTCACAGGCGTCACCAGATAAGGACCATGAAACAATTTAACAAGGTCCTTATTACCTGAAAGATCCGCCAGATAAATGCCCATATGTTTATTGCCTTCTTCCTGGGCATTCACGATCAGGATATCTGATGGATCCTGGCCATCGGTACGCGATTCGTATGGACTAAAGTCCGCTTTCATTTTTCGGCCCATCCCTTTGGTAATAGAAACTGGCGGAAGCTTACCGTCCGGATCCAGCTTCCAGATATCATAACGATCTTCCACCAGGAGGCCTTTATCGTCTTTCATCCAACGACCCCTTCCATAAGGTGGAGGATCATCCGGCGTATCGTTTTCTTCATCGTAGAGTTTATAGGGGATGCCTTTAGAAACGTTTACAAGATTGTTATTGCGCCAGGTGAAATACTGCCGCGTGTTGGTATCGTACCAGGAAATGTACTGGCCGTTAGCCGAAAGCTGGGGGAAATCCTTGCTGTTTTTTTTGATCAGGGTCCTCTTACCCGTAGCCGCATCTATGGCATAGATATCCCGGAGGGCCCTTCCTGTCCACTGCGAAGCTACTCTCCTGCCGGTGTCAGATGTACCGACAAAAAGATCTCCATCCCCTGTTTCGGGAATGATCACGTCACGCATTCCATCATCTGCCACCTGCCACATTTTCTTGAAGTTCAGGTCATACAAGGCCAGATAACTCCTTTTCAGTTCCGTCGCGAGATTAAAAAGTTGTACAGTTTGTAAATAATCGTCCTTATAATTCCAGATATCCAATTTAACCTTATCGATGTCCGGGGTTATGGTATCCTTTGCAGGTTTTATGGGCGCTGTACCGAAGAACAACCTGCTTCCATTTCCACTAAAGCGCAATTCCCTGTTTTCACTTACGGTCCATCCCAGCTTCATGCCCGCTGAATTTTTATCCGTGAGCACTACGGCAGAATCCATACCATTTTTGTAATACCAAAGCTTATGGAACTTCTGTAAAGATTTTTTACTGCTGTCCCTTTCAGCGGTAAAGGCAACCTGGTAAGCATTTGAATCGATAGCAAAATTCCCGAACTCATTGCCGCCTTTTAAGATCGTGTCGAGCTTGTTTTCAATAGTGCGGTATATCAAAACGGCATTCGAAGAACCCTTCACGGCGGCAGATTGACGGCCTTCCATCACCAGCATTTTACCTTTGGGATTCCATTTGAATTCACTGATGTTGGCGAACTTCCTGACAAGAGTATCTGACAGGGGATCAATATAAAGATCGGTTCCTTCGTCGCTATCTGCGGGAGCTGCTTTTTTTGCAGTGTCTGCCACTTTATGGGCATGGTATGCTAGTGGGCCTCCAGCAAAACTGGGAAGGCTATATGTTTTGACATTGGGGATCTTCCTGAGGGTTAAGGACGGCAGTTCAACAATTGCCAAAGAGTCCTTCGGCATTTCTTCGGGCTTTTTCTTCTTGATCTTAGCCTCCCGGGTTGCGGCAAAAAAAGGCTTGACCATCAGAATGCCATATTTGTTGTCTTTTGTAAAACGGATATTATATCCCCTGGGGATAGTCAGTTTTTTGCTGCCATCTACCGAAACGATATTTGCTTCATCGTCCCCTTCCTGTACGGCTTTCACATAGGCGATCCACGATCCATCTGAACTCACGGCATTTTCGCTAATTCTTTCCCACCTGTCATAGACCGTATGATCAAGGGGCTTTTTCTGGGAATAAGTGAATGTAGCGATCAGTAAGAAAGTCAAACAGGCTAAAAATCTCATAAAATAAAAGTATGGATGGAAATTAAGTTATCTCAGGTAGATTTTTTCTTCCAGACGCGAAAGCTTTGAAATAAAACGGTGAAAATGATGATGGCAAAACCATAATAAAAGCCGGGGCTTAATTCCTTGTCTTCCCGGTAGACCAGGAAAGCCAGCAAAATGCCATAAATGGGTTCAAGATTATAACTGAGGTTGACCGTGAATGGAGAGATCTTGTGTAAAGCGCTGAGGGAAAGGTTAAAGGCCAGTACGGTGCAAAATAATGCCAGAATCAACAGCCAGCCAGTATCCGCCCAGCTGGGGATAAGATCGGCAACGGGAAAAAAATGAAGGTAAAAGGGTAAAAGCAAACTCAGGATAAGCCAGCCCCCTGTCAACTCATGCAAGGTGAGCGCTCTGGCCTGGTGGTGTTTCAACAGATCCTTATTAATGATGGTGAATAAGGCTGCCATCAGGGAAGATATGACGCCGAGAACGATACCCGTTTTATAGGAGGAATCGAAATGAAAGATCAGGTAGATACCTAGCATGACCAGGGTGCCCATGACCAACTCCGTAAGATCAAACCTTCGCTTGATGATCAGCGGGTCCAGTATGGCAGTGAAAAAACCAACTGCAGAAAAACATACGAGGCCAATGCTTACGTTTGCGTATTTGATGCTGGCGTAGAAAAATACCCAGTGCAAAGCGACAAGTCCGCCTGCGAGGTAAGGCTTCCATAAAGGGCCTGTAGACTTTCCGGCAATGGCATGGAAGAATAACCTGAGCAACCATAGGACGATAACGGTGAAGAACAAACGATACCAGACCAGCAGGCCCTCATTGAGTGTAATCAGCCGGCCAAGTACTCCGGTCAGTCCTGCAAGAAGTACAGCGATATGTAATTGCAGGAAAGCTTTTTTCATGAAAGCTTATGGTTGATTGGATGCAACGGGCTGCGATGCCTGCTTACTTACACGGGTGCGGTAATTCTTAAACATGCTCTGCCATTGAATGGTGAGTACGCCCAGGATACCTTCTTTTACAATACCCTTATTCATTTTTGAAACCCCATATTTTCTGTCGGTAAACGTGATCGGCACTTCTTTAATGATGAACCCCAGTTTCCATGCAGCAAATTTCATCTCTATTTGGAAGGCGTAACCAACAAAGGTCACTTCATCGAGGTTAATGGCGCTCAGTACTTCTTTTTTGTAACACATGAAGCCAGCAGTGGGGTCCTTGACAGGAATCCAGGTGATAAGACGGGTATATAGAGCGCCGCCTTTTGAGAGCATGTTTCGATTCCAGGGCCAGTTCTCCACTTGCCCGCCTTTCACGTACCGTGAACCGATCGCGACGTCTGCACCTGAGGTACAAGCCTCGTACAATCGTTCCAGATCGTTCGGGTTATGGGAAAAATCAGCATCCATCTCAAAAATATAATGGTAGCCACGTTGAATGCCCCACTTGAAACCGTGGATATAAGCGGTGCCGAGACCAAGCTTACCTTGTCTGACTTCGAGGTGAAGGCCATCAAATTGTTCTTGTAACCTGGTGACAATAGCACCTGTTCCGTCAGGAGAGCTATCATCCACCACCAGCACATGAAATCCTTTTTCCAATCCAAAAACATATCTCAGTATGGATTCGATATTCTCTTTCTCGTTATAGGTGGGTATGACAACTAATTTCTCCAAAGAATGATATTGATAAGGCTATGCTTTCTTTAACAAAGTTCGATTAAAAATTTCGGTGAGTTTCTGTTTGGTATGCATTGGGAAATCGCCCTTCATCATCCAATCATAATATTGCGGTTCCAGCCGGAGCACATCCGTTACCGGGCGGCCTTTGTGCTTACCGAAATTAAATACTTCGATGCCATTTTCAAAAATAAACCTGCGCGCAAAATCAACTATGGGCTCATCGCCGAGGAACTGCGTGATAGAGTCGATACTGCTTCCCAGTTGTGGATATTTTTCAACCTGGGCCAGCAAAATCTCCCAGGTAGCAGCAGCATCAACTTCCGCGCTATGTGCATTTTCTAGAGACTTATTGCAATAGAATTTATAAGCTGCCCCAAGGGTACGAGGCTCCATCATGTGGAATATCTTTTGGACATCGATCATACGGCGCTGGGAAATATCGAATTCCAGGCCTGCCCTTAAAAACTCTTCCACCAGCAAAGGCCAGTCGAAACGATTGGAATTATATCCCGCCAGGTCACAGCCTTCGATGAACTGTTTGAACTCATTGCCGACCACCTTGAAAAGCGGGGCATCTTTAACCATTTCATCCGTAATACCATGAATGGCAGCAGAAGCTTCCGGGATCTTCATGCCCGGATTAATGAGCTTTCTTTTCACAATTCTGCTTCCGTCCGGTGAAACTTTGACGATAGCGATCTCGACGATCCTGTCAAAGGCCAGATTTGTGCCTGTAGTTTCGAGGTCAAGGATGGCGATAGGCCTTTGTAGTTCAATATTCATGTTAAACGGGGAATAGTCTGCAAACTTCGCTAAAATATGGCGAAATCCTTGCTGTACAGGCTGCCATTTTAGGGTTTGGAACTTAAATTTTTATCCAGATCTGGAGATTTAATTCCCTGAGTTGTAAAATTTTAGGAAGAATATAGGAATTGCGGCTGGTGTAAATGGGCCTAAACACTTGCATATCTCAGCAGTTATTGTTTTCTTTGCATAGTTATTCCTTCCGATCCCCTATCTAACACCTGAATATCCTTACCTATTGATTAGCCGGTTCTCGAAACCGATTAATTCCGTAACGCTCTAAATACCACAAAAATGAAAAGGTTTATTCTTGCAATTGTTCTCATGACTACTGTAACCGTAATGATGGCTTCATGTACTACCGCTAAAAGCAGCACCAAAGGCGGATGCAAGGCCACTCAAGGCATGGTCGGCTACAAATAATAACAATCATATTGACGAAATATCCGGAGACTGTCTAAAGCAGTCTCTTTTTTTATCTCCTGTAATAATTGAGGGTAACGTCTACAAACCTTCTTTCACTGAGCGTGAAATAGCCCTTGTTATCATTGGTAAATGAAATGGCTTCGCCCTGTAATTCGGCTTCGTACTCCATGGGTGTGGGTGTTTTTTGTAACACGGTAGCCAGCGACTCGCCTGGATTTCTGGGGTAATACTGAATATTAAAATAAGCTTTCACGGCCACTCCTTTTCCATCGGGTTGAATGGAAGCACTCACCACATTATTGTATGTGAGTTTTGAAACATAGCTTACCATATTGATATCTGTAGTGCTGTAAGGATACTTCAGTACGTATATGCTCGACTGAGGTTCTTTCTTTGTAATGATGTAAATATCTTTTGTGTCGGGCTCTACCAGAAACGCCTCGGCATCATGTGATCCATCCGGATATTTGAAATTGATGCGTTCGATATTGAATACCGTATCCACTTCTTTCTGGGGTTCCGGGAAACGATAAATGAAATAAGAACCGAATATGGCACCATTATCTCCGATGTCGCCCAGGTAGACATAATCTTTAGCAGGGTCGGGGCCTGCCGCCACCTGTATATCTTCCCAATCCCGGTTCCGGGTATCTTTTAGGAATATCTTCTTAAGGACCTGGCCTTTGTGGCTGATCAGGGCGAGATCGGTTGGGTTATCACTGTCCTGCTGCACCCATAAATAGCCCGGATTTCTCTTGCTGTCGGCAATTCCAGACGTTTCATCAATGATTCCAGCCAGTACAGGGTAACGCAAAGGATACTTGATGTCTTCCTTTTTGCAGGAAAAACCGAGTAAAATCAAGAGAAAAGCAACCATTGATTGGTTTTTTACGATCATTTATGAGAATTACGGCAAACATATAAACATCATTCTGCTGCCATTTAGTATATAATGATGCGGAATATCTGTTTGCGGTTGCAATATCGTAAATTTGCGCTACGGGGCTGACCGGTTTTGACAGCGTAGATCTTTGTAAGTAAGCATGCAGTGCGTTGCGTAATTAGCACTTCAATCTGAATACGAGAACTTTAAATGGCGAATCTAACTTTGCCATGGCCGCCTAATCAGTGATTAGCGCGTCCATTATGGCCGGGGATGCGGGCTTGCCTTTGCCAAGCTCCTCCGCTTAATCAAAAAGAAAAAGGATGCTGCAACAGAAGGCTGTGACTGTTGCTTAAGACCATTCAGCTAAGGTGGTTATTGGTTTGCCCGGTTCCTGTAACTGCCCGACAATCAATTCAGGGATAAGCATGTAGAAAGTTTATGGGGAATATGTTTGGACGTGGGTTCGAATCCCACCAGCTCCACCCTATCACAAAAGCCTGCAAACATCAAGTTTGCAGGCTTTTATCATTTTGGGAAACCACCAAAACAGACTTGCTCAAACTCATTAACAAACATGATGTTCACAAAATGAACATCATGTTTTGCTTTTGCGGCAATGCCAATTTTGTTACCCTAAAAAGAGTAAGATGCCTTTGTTACTTTGATTTCTTGACTAAAGCCATACCACATTTAGGACATTTGCCTGGCTTATCGCTGGTAACTCCCGGATGCATGGGGCAACTATACATGGCATCCGACATATTTTTCATTTTGTCGGTGCACATTTTCCCACTCATGTCCATACAATCGCCTTCTTTCATCATCATTTTCTTACCATCTTTCATTTTGCATTCACCATTTGTCATGCATGTAGTACCATTTTTCATAACCATGTCTTTCTCCATGGGCATCATTTTACCGTCTTTCATAACCATCATTTTGCCATCCTTCATCATACAACAATCCTTCATCATTGTAGCATGGCTCATCTTGGATGACTGTTTCGGTGTTTGTGCATTCGCATTAAACGAAATAACCATTAATAATATGGCTAAGAAAGAAGCCATTTTTGATAAACCCAATTTTTGAATTTTCATAATAATTATACTTATTTCTTCAGTACCGCTGTTGACCGGTTCTTCAGTTTCGCTGTTACCCGACTTCTTTATTTTTCCACTTTTAGAAACCCTGCATTGATAGCAACCACAACGGTACTAACTGTCATTAAAACTGCACCTACAGCAGGGCTTAATAAGATGCCCTGCTTATATAAAACACCTGCTGCCAAAGGCAATGCAATAACATTGTAACCTGTTGCCCAAATTAAATTCTGTATCATCTTTCGGTAAGTTGCTTTGCCAAATAAAATGAGGCTCACAATATCTTTTGGATTGCTGTTTACCAAGATAATACCTGCGGTTTCAGCGGCAATATCGCTGCCACTACCAACAGCAATACCTACATCTGCAGTTGCCAAAGCCGGTGCATCATTTACGCCATCGCCTGTCATGGCAACAAACTCACCTTTGCTTTGTAGTTCTTTAATCTTCTCCAATTTTTGATGTGGTAATACTTCTGCAATAAAACTATCCATACGCAACGTATCACTAACACTTTTGGCAACTTTGCTGTTATCGCCAGTAAGCAGAATAGATTTAATGTTGTTTTCTTTTAAGGTTTTAATCGCTTCTGCTGATTCTGGTCTTATCTCGTCTGATAAGGCAATGTACCCGGCAAGTTGATCATTAACGATTATAAACACGACCGTTTCGGTATCATTGGCCGTAAAGCCTACAGGAATTGCTATATTATTTTCTCTTAAATATCCAGGGCTTACTACTAATACTTCTTTCCCTTCTACAGTTGCTTTAACTCCTTTGCCAGTGATGGCATAGAAATTCTCTGTTGCAGGAATGGTGACGGATAACTCTTTTACTTTTTGCAAGATTCCTGTTGCAATGGGATGCTCTGAATTTTGTTCTAATGCAGATGCTAAACGGATAATTTCCTTTTCGCTCAAATCCTTTTGCAGCGATACCACTTTTGATACTTCAAACTTACCCACGGTTAAAGTGCCGGTTTTGTCAAAAACGATAGTTGTTATTTTTCTTGCATTTTCAAAGGCATTTCTGTTCTTGATCAGCAACCCGCTTTTTGCTGATAGTGCTGTAGATTTTGCAACTACTAACGGAACTGCCAAACCCAAAGCATGAGGACAACAGATAACAATTACAGTTACCATACGTTCCATTGCAAAGGCCAATAATTGGCCGGTTAAATACCAATATAAGAAAGTGCCAATACCCGCAACAATAGCAATAATGGTTAGCCATTTGGCGGCTGTATTTGCCAGTAACTGTGTTTTAGATTTCGATTTTTGGGCATCATCCACCAACTTAATAATCTGTGATAAATATGAGTCTTTTGCAGTATGAGAAACCGTAACCTTTATAGACCCGTTGCCATTGATGGCACCTGCAATTACTTTATCTCCCTTAGCTTTCTGTACCGGCTTTGATTCACCTGTAAGCATGCTTTCGTCGAGATAGCTTTCACCTTCCAAAATTATTCCATCAGCAGCAACTTTTTCACCTGGCTTTACCAAAATAATATCGTTCTCTTTCAGTGTGTCAGTCTTTACATCATGCACCATGTTTGGCATTACCATGTGTGCATCGGCTGGCATAAGCTGCACCAACAATTCTAATTCTTTAGATGCACCGGCAACGGATTTCATTTCTATCCAATGCCCCAATAGCATTATTAAAATTAGCGTTGCCAATTCCCAAAAGAAGTCCATACCCTGCAAACCAAAAACAATTGCCAAGCTGTAGATGTATGCAACTGTGATGGCAAAGCCAATAAGGAACATCATACCAGGATTTTTTGCTTTTACTTCATCTGCCAACCCTTTCAAAAAGGGCCAGCCTCCGTAAAAAAAGACAACAGAAGATAATGTAAGCAATACATATTTTGAGCCCGGGAAGCTAATATGCAAATTCAACCAATGCTGAATCATATCTGATAATAACATAATTGGCACTGTAAGCATCAGCACTACATAAAACCGCTTTTTAAAATCAGCAATCATCATAGCGTGATGGTTATGCCCTGCCAGACCCATTCCCGGGTTTGCGCCATGTTGCATATTGCTCATATCATGCCCTGTATGAGTTTCTTTACTTGCTGTATGTTGATGTTCCATAAAGACTTTGCCCATAGGATTTTGGGCGGAAAGGGATAACTTTGAAAGTGTCCAAATTACTTAATCCAACCCCTTTTGAATACAAGATTAAAAATCCTGAACTGCCAGATCAACAAATAACAATTACAATTCAGATGTCTTACCGCTAAAATGTTCTTCCATTTCTTCAGCATCTTCTTTTGTTGCCCTGATTGTGCCGTCTTCATGATTAGGCGGCCCATAGAGTGTATACATTTTTAACACGTCCGTGCCTGAATTAATGATATTATGTTGGGCACCAGCAGGCACCACAATAACGTCACCTTCCTGAACAAGATATTCAGTTTTATCGATGATGCATTTTCCTGTTCCACTTTCAAAACGGAAAAACTGGTCAGTATCAGGATGCATTTCTGAACCAATATCTTCACCAGCTTCCAGGCTCATCAACACCAGTTGAAGATGTTTACCCGTATAAAGTACTTTCCGGAAATTGTCATTATCCAATGTTGCTTTCTCGATATTGCCTTTAAATCCTTTCATCTGATTGAGTATTGAGTGATAAAATTATTTCTTACCGATGAGTGTTTTTAGAAGCAATGCAGCAACTGCTTCTGATGATGCAGGGTTTTGCCCGGTAATTAAAAGGCCATCCTGCTGTGTAAAAGAACCCCAGTCTGCTCCTTTACTGTAATGCGCCCCTAATTTTTCCAGTTCATCTTCCAGTAAGAACGGAACCACATTGGTTAATCCCACAGCTTCTTCTTCGGTATCTGAAAAACCAGTTACCTTCTTTCCTTTAACGAGGGGATGGCCGTTTTCTGCCTTCACCTTGATTAAAGCAGCAGGAGAATGGCACACAAAAGCAACAGGCTTCTGGGTGTTATAAAACCCCTCAATCAGCGCTATGGAGTGGGCATCATTGGCCAGGTCCCACATAGGCCCATGTCCACCCGGATAAAATACGGCATCGAATTCTTCCTTTTTTACTTCACTCAATGTCATGGT
>JANMHK010000067.1:0-10068 GCA_031375135.1 Sphingobacteriales bacterium
CCTGTCTATCAGAGGTGAAAACATCAACTATACCCAGCGATTGATCAAACGTTAGTGCCAAGAAATCTACCACAGAAATAAAACGGTAACTCAGCGAGAATCAGATTTGACAGAGATCGCCGCCAGCAACACCCGGGGTCAATGACTCAGCAACGGCACAAAAAAAATGTGCTGGGGCCCAGCACATTTCAATATCATATCCAGCACCCGATCAGATCAAGGTGATATCAAAATTCACCAACTGCACAAACTCCTGCACGCGCTCGTCGATATCCTTCCGGCTGATCTCCTGTAAACGCTGCGTTCCAAATTTCTCTACACAGAACGAAGCCATCGCGGATCCAACAATAATGCCCGACTTCATATTGCTATACGATATGTCTCCCGTGCGGGCAATATGTCCAATGAAACCACCCGCAAATGTATCGCCGGCTCCCGTTGGGTCAAATACTTCTTCCAAAGGCAGTGCTGGTGCAAAAAACACCTGGTCGTCATGGAACAACAACGCACCATGCTCCCCTTTCTTTATGACCAGATATTTTGGTCCCATTTTCAAAATCTCCCTGGCCGCACGTACCAGCGAATACTGACCGCTCAATTGCCGGGCTTCACCATCATTCACCATCAATACATCCACTTCACGGATCACCGCCTCCAGATCCTCCAAGGCCGTATCCATCCAAAAATTCATGGTGTCCATGGCAATCAGCTTCGGTCTTTTACGCATCTGCCTGATCACGCTGAGCTGCACGGCCGGCACCAAATTGCCCAACATCAGAAACTCGCAATCCTGGTAACTCTCAGGGACCACCGGATCAAAATCACCCAACACGTTCAGTTGCGTATCCAGCGTATCGCGGGTATTCATATCCAAATGGTACCTGCCAGACCAGTAAAACGACTTCCGGTCCTTCTTGATCTGCACACCATCCATGATCACTCCACGATTCCTTAATGCATCCAGCTCTTCAACGGGGAAATCTCCGCCAACCACCGAGATCTGCTTAACCGGTTGCTTGAAATTTGAGGCGCTCCAGGCAATATAAGTGGCGGCACCGCCAACGATCTTATTGCTTTTCCCGAAAGGGGTTTCGATATCGTCAAAGGCCATGGATCCAACAACAACTAATGACATTTTCTATACGTTTAGGTGCCGCAAAGATAACAGAATGATGGCAGAGATTTTATTAAACAAAACTAACAGGTGTTAGTACAATTATTTACTTTTGTTTCAAATAATCCCCTAACAATGGCTAAGCTCACCAACCGTAAGAATGGTACCCGAAAAGAAATGATCAGCCTAGCTGCGGCCAGGTTGTTCCGGGAAAAAGGCTTCGCATCCACCGGCATGCGCGACCTGGCAGGTGATGTAGGAGTTGAAGCAGCAAGCCTCTACAACCATATCCGGTCGAAATCAGAACTGCTCCAGGAAATCTGCTTCCGCATAGCTAATGATTTCACCGCCCAACTTCAGGACGTGGAAAACAACGACACGCTCAACAGCATCGAAAAGCTCGAAGCCATCGTAAGATTTCACATAACAATGTGGATCGATCGCCTGGATGAAGTCATGGTGACCAATAACGAAAGCAAATACCTCGAAGAACCCTATAACGGCACATTCCTCAATGAAAGAAGGATCTATGTGCGCCGCCTGGAACAGATCATTGAAGAAGGCATCAAAAAAGGACAGATCCGAAAAGTACAACCCTATGCTGCCGTACTGACCCTGCTCAGCGCAGTTCGTGGCATTGAATTCTGGCATCGTACAAAAAAGAATATCAGCTCGGCAGAATTAGAAGAGTCAATGATCATACACTTAGTCGCAGGACTGAAAAAATAATCGATGGCACTTCATTTTCACAAACTAACAGTAAAGGATATCCGAAAAGAAACGGATGACTGTGTTTCCGTGGCTTTTGATATCCCCCAGGATCTTGAAAAAGATTTTCTATTCGAACAGGGTCAAAATATCACTATCAGGAAAACCCTGCAAGGTGAGGAGCTGAGGCGCAATTATTCCATTTGTACCGCTCCCTCCGAACATGAACTTCGGGTGGCCATCAAGGCCATGCCAGCCGGCCGTTTTTCCGTCTGGGCCAACGAATCTTTGAAAAAAGGCGACACCCTCGAAGTAATGCCGCCCACCGGTAAATTCAATACCCGCCTGGATCCGAAGGCCCATAAGAACTATCTGGCGTTTGCAGCGGGAAGTGGGATCACGCCTGTTATCTCCATCATAAAAACAACCCTTCAAACTGAACCCGGCAGTAATTTCACCCTCGTCTACGGCAACCGAAACAGAAGATCGATCATCTTTAGAGAAGAACTGGAGAGCCTCAAAAACAGATACATGAACCGTTTTCAGTTGGTGCATATCCTGAGCCGGGAAGAGTCGGATACCAAACTGCTATTCGGAAGAATAGATGGAGAAAAATGTTTTGAACTCGCCAGCCATTTGATTCCGGTTCACAATTACGATGAGATTTTTATTTGCGGACCGGAGGAAATGATCTTCTCCGTAAAAAAATTCCTGGACAGTAACTCATATCCCCAACAACATATCCATTACGAGTTGTTTACCACGCCCACCCAACAGCCCGTGGTAGAGGAACTGGGCCGGATCGAAAAACACCAGTCCGTGTCCAACTTGTCGAAAGTTCAGGTGAAGATCGATGGCATGGTCACGGGCTTTACCCTGGCTTCACAGGGCGATACCATCCTGAATGCCGCGCTGAAAAACGGTGCAGATCTGCCTTTTGCCTGCAAAGGCGGCGTTTGCTCCACATGCAGGGCAAAACTGATCGAGGGGAAAGTAGAAATGGACCTAAACTATGCACTTGAGAAAGATGAGGTTGATGCGGGTTTCATTTTAACCTGCCAGAGTCATCCGCTAACTGAAAACGTGTACATAGATTTTGATCAGCGATAACGAATAATCATTAAAAAAATTTTATGATAAAAATTGTTGAAGACCATTTCCAGGATAAGATCGATCAGGAGATCAAGATCGAACCGAAAGACTGGATGCCGGATACATATCGAAAAACATTGATCAGGCAGATCAGCCAGCACGCCCATAGCGAAATAGTTGGGATGCTGCCCGAAGGCAACTGGATCACCCGAGCGCCCTCCCTGAAAAGGAAAGCAGTTCTGCTCGCCAAAGTGCAGGATGAAGCCGGCCATGGCCTTTACTTATACGCTGCCGCTGAAACCCTGGGTACTTCCCGGGAAGAAATGGTCCGGGACCTGCTTAGCGGAAAAGCAAAATACTCTTCCATATTCAACTACCCTACCCTCACCTGGGCCGATATCGGCGCCGTGGGTTGGTTGGTTGACGGTGCAGCGATCCTCAATCAGGTCATGCTCATTCGAACCTCTTATGGTCCCTATTCCAGAGCCATGGTTCGTATTTGTAAAGAAGAAAGCTTTCACCAGCGCCAGGGTTTTGAGATCCTGCTCACCCTCAGTACCGGCAGCCCCGAACAAAAAGCCATGTGCCAGGACGCTATTAACAGGTGGTGGTGGCCTTCGATAATGATGTTTGGTCCGAAAGACAGCGAAAGTCCACACTCGGATCAAAGCATGAAGTGGAAGATCAAAAGAAAATCAAATGACCAGCTCCGCCAGGAATTCATAGACATGATTGCAGAACAAGTCAAGATCCTGGGCATGACCCTCCCGGATCCGGATCTCAAATGGAACGAATCCCGTGGGCACTATGATTTTGGGGAGATCAATTGGGATGAATTCTGGAACGTGGTGAAAGGAAACGGACCCTGCAACAAACAACGCCTGGAAGACAGAAACAAGGCGCATGAAGCAGGCCAATGGGTCCGCGATGCCGCGATGGCTTACGCAGAAAAAAAGGCAGCAAGATCAAAATCAAAAGCAGCATGATCAGAAAATTTTATTACGGAGATATTCCTGAAGATGCGGGGCCAGGCAACGGACCATCTCCAACCTCGACAAATCCATCTTTAACAACTACACCTGTAACACCATCCCCAACAAATACCGGGAAAGACTGGCCCCTGTGGGAAGTATTTGTTCGCAGCAAGCAAGGGCTTGACCACAAACATATGGGCAGCCTCCACGCCGCGGACGCAGCCATGGCTATCGAAAACGCCCGTGATGTCTATACCCGCCGCATGGAAGGCGTAAGCATCTGGGTGGTGGAAAGTAAATATATCCATGCGTCAAACCCAGACGATGCAGAAAGCTTCTATGAGCCCGCAAATGATAAGGTCTACCGGCATCCTACATTTTATGAATTGCCCGACGAATTAAGCCATATGTAAGATGAACGATTTTCTTTTTAAATATATCCTCCACCTGGCAGACAATGCCCTGATCCTCGGACACCGAAACAGTGAATGGTGCGGCCATGGCCCCGCCCTGGAACAGGATATTGCCATTACCAACATCTCCCTGGACCTCATCGGGCAGGCCCGAAATTTCTTCCAGTACGCAGCCGAATTAAAAGGCACAGACACTACGGAAGACAGCCTCGCTTACCTGCGCGATGCCCGCGACTTCACTAACCTGCTGCTGGTTGAACAGCAAAACGGCGACTGGGGCAAAACCATCCTCCGCCAGTTCTTCATGAGCAACTACCAATTTCTGCTCTACAACAGATTGCAGGAAAGCAAAAATGCCCAACTTGCTGCCATCTGCGCAAAAGCATTGAAGGAAGTAACCTATCACCTCAAATGGAGCAGCGAATGGGTGATCCGACTAGGCGATGGAACTGACGAATCTCATTCCCGGATGATCAATGCGCTGCACGACCTTTGGCCTTATACAGGCGAACTTTTTATCCCTGCCCCCTATGAAAAACAGGCCTGCGAAGAAGGCATCGCTCCAGACGTCAGTGAATTGAAAGAAGGCTGGATGCAAAACTTAATCAACATATTTGACGAAGCGAAACTGCCCGTACTGCCCAAGGCATTCGCCCAGACCGGTGGCAAAATCGGCCTTCATACTGAATACCTTGGCTATATCCTTGCAGACATGCAATTCCTGCAAAGAAGCTATCCAGGCAATAAATGGTAGTGATCAACAAACTAAAATGAATCAGAAAATCCTTGATATACTCGCCCAAGTCGCCGACCCCGAAGTACCGGTATTATCCGTACTCGACCTCGGTATCGTGCGGGATATCAGGATGCAAGACAACGGTGAACTCGAAATTATGATCACGCCAACCTATACTGGCTGCCCCGCTATGGACATGATCGCTGCAAATATCCGGATGGAATTATCAGCTAACGGTTATGGACAAGTGAAAATAACCAATGTGCTTTCACCTGCATGGACAACCGATTGGATGAGTGAGGAAGGAAAACAGAAACTGAAAGACTACGGCATTGCTCCGCCGCTCCCAAAACAACAAGCCTGCCGGTCTGAACTATTTGCCGAACAAGCCGTTCAATGCCCACACTGTAATTCTTATCATACCACCCGGATCAGTGAATTCGGTTCCACCGCCTGTAAGGCCTTGTATCAATGCCGCGACTGCAAGGAACCTTTTGATTATTTCAAATGCCACTAACATGGAACATATTTTATTCGATGTAGAAGAAGGGATAGCCAGCATCACCCTGAACAGGCCCGACAAATTGAACGCGTTCAACCGAACGATGGCCATGGAAATGCAGGACTGCCTGGAACGATGCGCCGCGCTGCATGATGTAAGGGCTGTACTCATCACAGGCAATGGAAAAGGCTTTTGCGCCGGGCAGGATCTCGCCGAGATCATCGATCCCAACGGCCCTACCATGGCCCAGATCCTTAGTGAACATTACAATCCCATCATCAGAAAAATCAGGGACATGCCCAAGCCCATTATTGCTGGTGTGAATGGCGTTGCCGCCGGTGCTGGCGCGAATATGGCCCTCTGCTGCGACATCGTTATTGCCAAACAATCGGCATCCTTCATCCAGGCCTTCTCAAAAATAGGATTGATCCCAGACAGCGGCGGCACCTTCTTCCTCCCCAGATTAATTGGCTGGCAAAAAGCATCAGCACTCATGATGACGGGGGATAAACTATCTGCCACAGACGCAGAAAAATTAGGTATGATCTATAAAGTCTGGACAGAAGAAGAATATACCACTGAGCTAAAAAAACTCTTGCGCACCATGGCCGATATGCCCACCAGGGCCCTGGCCATGACCAAGCACGCCCTCAATTACTCATTTTCCAATAATTACAATGAGCAACTTGAGTTGGAAGATAAATTACAGCAGGAGGCAGCTCTTAGCTACGACTATCGGGAAGGTGTAGACGCTTTCATCAATAAAAGAACCCCTCAATTCAAAGGAGAATGAATCAAAAAGATATAGTTGCCCGGGAAGTTGTGGACCACATGATGGATCACGACGCCTTCAGCCAATGGCTGGGCATTGAAGTTTTAGAGATCACCGAAGGTCATAGCAAGATCAGGATGACCATCCGCAAAGAAATGGTTAACGGTTTTGGTATCGTACATGGTGGCGTTCCATTTTCGTTTGCTGACAGTGCTTTTGCATTTGCCTGCAATAACCGAAACAATCTCTCTGTTGCACTCGACGTAACCATCAGCTTCATGAAAGCCATGCAGATAGGTGATGTTTTGACGGCCGAAGCAACCGAGATCCATAATGGCAGAAGCACAGGCGTTTACCTGATCAACATTCACAACCAGAAGAATGAACAGGTGGCGCTTTTCAAGGGAACATGTTTTAGAACCAGTAAACCACTGATATAAGTTAATTTTGCAGCCCATGTTCTATTCGTTCAAAGGCTTTAGGCCCGTAGTACACCCATCTTCCTTTGTTCACCCGGCCGCCATTGTTACCGGGAATGTGATCATTGGGAAAGATGTTTATATTGGTCCGGGTGCCATGTTAAGGGGCGACTGGGGCGGTATAATCATTGAAGATGGCTGCAATGTGCAGGAGAATTGTGTGATCCATATGTTCCCGGGAATCACGGTAGTTTTGAAAGAAGGGGCCCATATTGGCCACGGGGCTGTGATTCACGGAGCGGAAATAGGGAGAAATGCGCTGATTGGGATGAATGCCGTGGTTATGGATAACGTAGTGATCGGTGATGAATGCGTTGTTGGAGCCCTGTCATTTGTAAAAGCAGATCAAAAAATTCCGGCCCGAAGCCTGATTGCAGGCAATCCGGCTAAGTTCATTAAGTCGGTCACCGATGAGATGATCCGTTGGAAAACCGCGGGTACGGCATTATACCAGACCCTGCCCGAAGATATGAGAACAACATGGGAGCCTTGCGAGCCGCTCGGCGAACCCGAAGAAAACAGACCTAAGCAGGATATTTTATACAGTACCTGGAATGAGATCAGAAATAAAGCCTGATCCCGGTTACTTATCAGCAACACATGGAAAAGACAAACTTTGTAGACCAGATCAGGATTTTCACCCGCACAGGACATGGCGGCGCAGGAAGCAGGCATTTTTTGCGCACCAAGTTCGATGCAATGGCAGGTCCTGATGGCGGAGATGGCGGAAGAGGCGGTAATATCATTTTAAAAGGCAATAAAAACCTGTGGACCCTACTCCACTTAAGATATTATAAAAACGTGCTGGCTGAAGACGGCAGAGGTGGTGATAAAAACAACATGACCGGCCGCGACGGGAAAGACATTATCATCGAAGTTCCACTGGGTACCATCGCCCGCGATGCAGAAACAGAAAAAAAAGAAGTTGAAATATTGGAAGATGGCCAAACTGTAGTTTGGCTACGTGGTGGACGCGGAGGCCTGGGTAATGCCCATTTTGCCACCCCTACCAACCAGGCCCCTGAATACGCGCAACCGGGAGAAACGGGAGTGGAAGGATGGAAAGTACTGGAGCTGAAAGTTTTGGCCGACGTAGGCTTGGTGGGTTTCCCCAATGCCGGGAAATCAACGCTGTTGTCCGTGATTTCAGCGGCAACACCTAAAATCGCCGATTATGCCTTCACCACTATTGTACCCCAGTTGGGCATGGTCGAATACCGCGACGGCAAATCGTTCTGTGTGGCCGATCTCCCTGGCATTATCGAGGGCGCAGCAGAAGGCAAAGGACTGGGTCACCGATTTCTCAGACATATTGAAAGAAACTCCGTCCTGCTTTTTGTGATCCCGGCAGACAGCAATGATCACCGTGAAGAGTTCAATATCTTGCGCAATGAACTCGAAAAATATAATCCCGAACTGCTGGACAAGAAATTCTTAATTGCCGTCAGCAAATCGGACATGTTAGACGATGAATTAAAAAAAGCAATCAAGAAAGAACTACCTAAAAAAATACCGCATGTCTTCATCTCTGCAGTAACACAAAAAGGTTTACAAGAATTGAAAGACCTTCTTTGGGATTCCCTGCAGGTGGATGAAGAAGAAAACAAATAACTCTTAACAACAGAATCAAAGTACATGAAAAAAATACTCATTGGCGTTGCGTTAGTTTTCCATACACTAGTGACTATTGCCGACGAAGGCATGTGGCTGCCCCATCTGCTGGGCCAACAGGTCTACAACGAGATGGTCAAGAAAGGACTTAAGCTTACCAAAGAACAATTATATAGCATTAACAAGGCTTCTTTGAAAGATGGTATCCTCATCTTCGGGGGAGGCTGCACAGGTGAAGTAGTAAGCTCGGAAGGACTGGTCCTAACCAACCACCATTGTGGTTATGCCAATGTGGCCGCCGCAAGTACGGTTCAAAACAATTTTCTGAAAAACGGCTTCTACGCTAAAACAAAAGCGGAAGAGATCCCTGCACCGGGACTTACGGTTCAGTTTCTGCTCAATATAGAAGATGTTACCAAAGAAATAGACAGTGCCATTGGCAAACTGACCGGGGCCGACCGGGCAAAAAAAGTTCAGGAAAAGGTAACGGCGATCAGTGGCCGGATGAGTAAGCCCGAAGAAAAGATCAACGCCCGGGTAGTGCCGCATTTTAAAGGCAACCAATACCTGGTTTACGTGTATCAGGTTTTTAGTGATGTTCGAATGGCAGGAATACCCCCTGAAAATGTAGGTAAATTCGGTGGCGACACCGACAACTGGGAATGGCCACGTCATACCGGCGACTTTTCAGTCTGGAGAATATATACCGGCAAAGACGGTAAGCCTGCTAACTACAATAACGCAAACATCCCCCTCAAGCCCAAATATGTGATCCCGGTTTCATTAAAAGGAATCAAAGACGGTGACTATTCCATGATCTGGGGTTATCCAGGTTCCACCAACCGGTATGAATCATCATACGGCGTGAAATTGAAAACCGAAGTTGAAAATCCCACACTCGTAGCACTTAGGGATATGCGGCTGAAGCATATGATGGATGAAATGACGAAAGATGAAAAGATTAAACTCAAATTATCTTCTTCTTATGCCACCATTGCGAACTACTGGAAATTTTATGATGGGGAAACCAAGCAGTTGAAAAAATATAAAGTCTATGAGCAGAAGCTGAACGACGAGCAGAAATTTCAGGCCTGGGCAAAAGGCAAACCCGAATTTGAAAACATTTTCGCGGATTGGAAAACGGCGTACGACAAATGGATCCCTTATGCCGAACACCGCGTCTATCTTTCCGAAGGAATTTTGGGCAGCACCCTGCTGGCCTATGCTTCATCACTCATGTTATTGGAAGCTGAACTGGTCAAGAAAGGGCCGGATCATGCAGACGTAAAAACCCTGATCAATGCCGCGGATACAAGACGAAAAACATTTATCAATTCATTTGATAAAAACGCAGACGAGAATATCATCCGCGACGTGCTTCAGATGTTCTATAATAATATCGAGAAGAATCAACATCCGATCGGGTTCTACGACGCCCTTAAGAATCAATTCGGTGATTTGAAAGATAGGATGACCTATGAAAAATATGCGGAGAACCTGATCGGTACCACGATGATCGTGAATGACGACAAGTGGAATAAATTCATCGCCCAACCTGATCCGGTTCAATTTCAGAACGACGCTGCATTCTCCCGGCTGAACGACGCGTTCAACGAACGGTCGCATTGGCTCGTCTGGCTGCGTCTCGATCCCGACAAGGATCTGTC